>NZ_JAMXSP010000015.1:0-81578 GCF_025457485.1 Hallella absiana | reverse complement strand
GCAACAAGCCGCATCAAGGCGTTTGTCTTCAAGTTCATCTCTGTGCCAGCAAAATGGGTCAGGACATCAAGGCAGTATGTGCTGAATATCTATTCATGCAACAACGCTTATGCTGATGTGTTACAGAATGACTTTGGATAACACCGGCAACTTATGGTCGTGATTTTGCGTATTGCCTCAAGTCGCATGGTGGGGTAAGGGGCATTTATATGTCTTTATGGTGACATTCGATGCACTGTGCCCCCTTTTTACTAACGATGCAGATTATTTTCGCTTCTGTATCATATTAGGCGCGTAGTTGCGGATTTGAGGTATATGCAAAAATTAAAGAAAGGGTATGAGTGAGACTAACAATATAGAGCTTCGTAGCGAGAAAGTACGCCAAATTATTGGCAAAGTGCCTCCCGTGTTAGCTCGCACGGGTACATTCATAATCACAATCCTTGTGATAGCACTTGCTGTGGCTTTCTACACCATCCGCTATCCGATAACGATAGAGGTTGAGGGCAGAGTTATGCCTCACGACACCCTTCAAATCGCTGTCTCTTACAAGTATCTCTATCTTTTCACAGAGCCGAGGCAGGTCATCGTGACTTATGAAGGAGAAGATAGAAATGCCCAGTCTCATGTATATACTATCACATCATTTAGCCGCAGGTTGTTGAGCATAGGGCCTGACAACTACTTTATCGCCAAGGCAAGCGTTGCATCAGACAGAGGTCATATTCAGATTGGGCAAAAGGCAGAAGGACAGATGATCGTCAGTGACAAAACCCTATGGCAGCAGGTATTCCGATAGTTTGCAGACACCGAACACGATTTTGCGAACACGGAGGGATGATTGGGTTACCTTGCATTCGTGTTCGCAAACTAACAGCGTTACTGACCAGTTTGCCGAAGACCTTTATGATGGGAATAACCTCATTTTACTCATTTTACAGCAGTTTCTTCAATTCCTCCATGTCGGGAAGCGCATCACGCAATTCTTTCGGCAGTTCTTTTGACGTACGGTATGTCGCTACGCCCATTGGTTTGGAAGTGTCCCGGAACGACAACTCGACAATCTTGTTGCTTTTTGACTTACAGAGAATAATTCCGATGGATGGATTCTCGTCCGGTAACTTCACATATTCATCGAGGGCAGAGAGATAGAAGTTGAGCTTGCCAGAGTACTCAGGCTTGAATTCCCCTCGTTTGAGTTCAAACGCCACAAGGCTATGAAGCTTACGAGAGAAGAACAGCAGGTCGATGTAATAGTCATGCCCGTCAACTTCCAAATGATATTGGTTACCCATAAAGGCAAAGTCTTTGCCGAACGCCATGATGAAGTTCTTAATATTCTGAATAATGCTCTGCTCGATAACTCGCTCGTCGGTATCTTCCGGGTCTTCTATGTTGATGAAGTCAAGCAGATATTCATCCTTAAACGACTGCAATGCTTTCTTTTTGAAGTCATCATCAGAAATAGTCTTTTGAAAGTTGGTCTGCTTGATCGAGCCTTCCTTATGATACAAATCTTCAGCTATTCTTCGCTTGAGGTTTTCTACAGTCCAAAACTCATGAGCGCAGCGGCTAATGTAGAATAATCGCTCGTCTATGTCCTTGACTCTCATTAATATCTCAGTGTGGCAAGTAAAGCCTACTGACATAAAATCAGTCATCGAAAATTCGGCAGTTGATAACTGGCGAATTTCATAATTTGTTGTGACATAATTGCTTAGTAAATCGCCAGTTAACAACTGGCGATTTATATAAGGACTCCATTCTTCAAAGAACATTCTCATATTCTTGATGTTGCTAACTGAGAATCCTCTTAGTCCTGGCAACTCTTGTTGCAATGCTTTAGCAATGGCATCAATGGCACCCTTGCCCCAATAGCCATCGCGACTGTGTGCAGATACATAGCCACCGACAGAGTAGTAGAGCTTCAGCAACTCTTTATTGGCGAGTTTTGCAGCCTGGTACCGGCTCCTCAGGATAGCGCTCTTGATGTCCTTTACTGCCTGTATGTATTCTTGTGAGATATGAGATACTTCCATATATTCCTTCGTTGTTGATAGCGCAAAGATACAACATTTCCTTGATGATTCTATCGTTTGGGCAAAGAAATCTCTTTGGGGAAATTCAATCTTCTGCCACTTTGCATAAGCTTTAGCTGCACTCGGCATAACCCAAGCAAGTTTGGTTCTGCACTCGTTTGCAAAATCTTTGCGAACACCGAACACGATTTGCGAACACGGAGGGATGATTCATTGATTTGCTATAAAATATTACTGTTTATTTGGCTATGAAATTAATTTTATCTACCTTTGTAGCCAAATAAAAAGCAATAATATGGTAATAGGTAGAGACAAGGAGATAGTAGAACTGAATCGCTTGTATAGCAGCCATCAGGCACAGTTCGTGGCTATTTATGGACGGCGCAGAGTAGGGAAGACTTTTCTTGTTGATGAGGTATTCAAGGGAAGGATAACGATCCGCCATGCAGGTCTGTCGCCCGTTGAAACCGATAATAAAAAAGACTTGCTTAGGGAACAGTTGCGTAACTTCTATTATTCCCTCTTGAGACAGGGCATGAAGAAATCCAGAATACCATCTTCGTGGCTTGAGGCATTCTTCCTGCTGGAGACATACCTTGAGAAGATAGACAACGGCAAACGTCAATTAGTGTTCCTTGATGAACTGCCATGGATGGATACTCCCCGTTCCGGATTCATGACGGCATTGGAGTCTTTTTGGAACGGTTGGGGATGCCACAGAGACAACTTCATGCTTGTAGTATGTGGATCGGCTACGTCGTGGATGCAGGATAAACTCGTCAATAACCATGGAGGACTGTACGACAGGCTTACTTACGAGATTAAACTTTCACCATTTACTCTGAAGGAATGTGAGCAGTATTTTAAGGCTGCCAATGTGCAGATGTCCAGGTACGACATTACTCAATGCTATATGTCCATAGGCGGCATACCTTATTATCTTGGATATTTTCAGACGGGCAAGAGCTTTGCACAGAATATTGACAATATGTTTTTTGATGCAGGCGCACGACTGACGGCTGAATATGACCGGTTGTTTACTTCCGTGTTTACACGTCCCGATGACGTGAAGAGAATAGTTGAGTGTCTAAGTGCACGCAACTACGGTTTTACAAGGAACGAGATAAGCGATATTACGAAACTGTCCAACAATGGAAATCTCACTAAGATGCTATATGCCCTCATTGCCAGTGATTTTGTTGTTAAATTCGTTCCCTTTGGGCATAGTAAGCGTGAAGAGTATTATAAACTTGTCGACCCATTCTGCATATTCTATATCCGTTTTGTTCTAAACAACAGCAAGGCGGACAAAACCTTCTGGATACACAATGAAAATACACCTGTTATTGTTTCTTGGCGTGGAATAGCTTTTGAAAATGTCTGTCTCTCTCACATTAAACAAATAAAACATGCCTTGGGCATTGACGGCGTGGCAAGTTCTCAATCTTCGTGGGCATTAAAAGGTGATGATGAGCATAAAGGCGCACAGATTGACCTGCTTATAGATAGGGCAGACCATGTGCTTAACCTTTGTGAGATGAAATTTTACAGTGATGATTTTACTGTAGACAAGGATTACTATCGGAAGCTTCAGTATCGTCAGAAGTTATTGTCAGACAGACTGCCAAAGAGAACAGCCATACATCAGACGCTTGTTACTACCTATGGTCTTAAATACAACGAGTACAGCGGTATATTTCAGAATGTCGTAACCCTTGAGGATTTATTTGCCATCTAAAATCGGCAGACAGTGTCTGCTGAATTTGCATTCTTCTTCCACTTTGCATAAGCTTTAGCTGCACTCGGCATAACCCAAGCAAGCTTGGTTCTGCACTCGTTTGCAAAATCTTTGCGAACACCAAATACGATTTTGCGAACACGGAGGGCAGATTTGAGAAAATAACGAGACATCTTGCCTTGCATTCGTGTTCGCAAAATGTTCGCAAAAAGAAAATCAGCAACCTAAGAATCGTCTTAAGTTGCTGATTTTCAGTGTGGACCAGCTAGGGCTTGAACCTAGGACCTCCAGATTATGAGTCTGTTGCTCTAACCAACTGAGCTACAAGTCCAACTTATGCGGGCCAAAGAGGCCGATAAGATTTGTGGTGCAAAGATACAAGTTTCCAGTCGAATAGCCAAATATTTTTTGTGAAAAGTAGATAATAAGTCTTCACTATATTGGCTGTTAGGGCTAATTTGACTATCTTTGCAAGCAATAAACACAGTGCAGCAAAAATCGATGAAAAGCGAACAGATACTAAACACAGACCCTCATGTAGGGCTCAGCGACGCGCAAGTAGCAGACAGCCGACAGCAATATGGCGACAATGTGCTCACCCCGCCGAAGAAGACTTCCCTTTGGAAGCTCTATCTCGACAAATACCGTGATCCCATCATTCAAATTCTTCTTGTGGCCGCACTGGTGTCCCTGGTACTGGCCTTTGTAGAGCATGACTTTGTGGAGACGTTAGGCATCTTCATCGCTATCTTCATCGCCACGACAGTAGGTTTCTACTTTGAGTGCGACGCTGCACGCAAGTTCCGCGTGCTCACTGCCATCAACGAGGATCAACCCGTGAAGGTGCGACGTGACGGAAAGGTGATGGAGGTACCCCGCCGCGACGTTGTTGTGGGTGACATCATCCTTGTGGAGACAGGCGACGAGGTTCCCGCCGACGCTGTCCTTGTGGAAGCAGTCAACCTACAAATCGACGAGTCGAGTCTGACAGGCGAGCCGTTGACTTCCAAATCGGTGACAGACGCGCAAAACCAGCAGTCTGCTGACACTGCCAGTCAACTGTCATCACTCAACCTTCAACACTCCGCTGACGCAATCATTCAACATTCATCACTCGGCTCTCAACATTCCTCCGAGGCTTATCCCAAGAACGTGATTCTTCGCTCCACGATGGTGATGAACGGTCGCGGCACGGCAATTGTCACGCGCGTCGGCGACAGCACTGAGATCGGAAAGGTAGCTACAGAGGCCACGGAAGCCACCCAGACCAAGACACCGCTGAACCTTCAACTCGACAAACTGGCCAAGCTCATCTCCAAGGTAGGCACCGGCGTCTCCATCGCCGCCTTTGTCATCTTCCTTGGTCACGACATTCTCACCAACAGTCTTTGGCACACCACTAACTATCTCTCCATGCTGCAAGTGGTGCTAAACTACTTCATGATGGCCGTCACGCTGATTGTCATGGCCGTACCCGAAGGTTTGCCGATGGCCGTGACGCTGGCCTTAGCACTGAACATGCGCCGGATGCTGAAGTTCAACAATCTCGTGCGCAAGCTGCACGCCTCGGAGACGATGGGCGCCGTCACCGTGATCTGTACCGACAAGACGGGCACACTGACCCAAAACCGTATGACCGTCCACGACATCCAGCTTGTTGAAGGCGACCACCTCGTCAAAGCAGAAGAAGCCGCCACTGCGACAAAAGCCAGATTTTCCGAAGCTGTCGCTGCGAACACCACGGCCGAACTCGACGAGAACAACGCCCCCATCGGCAACCCCACCGAAGGAGCCCTGCTCATGTGGCTGCAACAGCAGGGCGAGGACTACCAGCAACAGAGAGAATCACAGCCCGTTGACAGTCAGATTCCCTTCTCCACAGAAAAGAAATACATGGCCACCACGGTTGTCAGTGGCGACAAAAAGCGGACATATATAAAAGGAGCACCGGAGATCATCGCCTCGCTGTGCGATCTCGCTGAGCCTCAGCAGATCCATCTGCGCGAAGTGCTGTTGGGCTATCAGCGTCAGGCCATGCGCACCCTGGCCTTTGCCTGGCGTGACGGCGACTTCAGCGAAGAGGGCGGATACACGTTCCAGGGCATCGCTGCCATCAGCGACCCTGTCCGTGAAGACGTACCCTCGGCCGTATCCACTTGCCGTAGCGCCGGCATCAAGATCAAGGTTGTCACCGGCGACACCTCAGCCACAGCCGTAGAGATAGCCCGTCAGATCGGCATCTGGCCTAAGGAAGAAACCACCAAGGCCGAAGAGCTTCGTTGGCACATCACCGGCAGCGACTTTGCCGCACTGAGCGATGAGGAAGCCTACGACCGCGTGGAGGACATCCGCGTGATGTCGCGCGCACGTCCGACAGACAAGCAGCGTCTCGTGCAACTCCTTCAGAAGCACGGCGAAGTGGTTGCTGTCACCGGCGACGGCACCAACGACGCACCGGCTCTCAACCACGCCCACGTGGGACTCTCGCTTGGCTCGGGCACATCGGTAGCCAAGCAAGCCTCCGACATCACCCTGCTCGACGACAGCTTCCACTCCATCGCCAACGCCGTGATGTGGGGTCGCTCGCTCTACAAAAACATTCAGCGGTTCCTCTTCTTCCAGCTTGTCGTCAACGTCAGTGCACTGCTGCTCGTCCTCGGCGGCAGCATCATCGGCACGGAAATGCCGCTCACGGTAACACAGATCCTTTGGGTCAACCTGATCATGGACACCTTTGCCGCCATGGCCCTGGCCTCGTTGCCGCCCTCGCGGGAAGTGATGAAGGACAAACCGCGCAAGCCCTCCGACTTCATCATCTCGAAGTCGATGGGACGCGGCATCCTCGGCTGCGGCATCGTGTTCTTCGCCATCATGTTTGTCTTCCTCATCTGGTGCGAGCGCCATGGTGCGGGCAGCATCATCGACGTACACGAGTTGACGCTGTTCTTCACCACCTTTGTCATGCTGCAGTTCTGGAATCTCTTCAACGCGAAGTGCTTAGGCTCCACACACAGTGCCTTCCACAACCTGCGGCACGACGGCGGCTTGCTGCTCGTGTTGCTGCTGGTCTTCATTGGACAATGGCTCATCGTCACCTTCGGCGGCCGCATGTTCCGCACGCAACCATTGAGCGCTGAGGAATGGCTCATTATCACGGCCGCCACATCTGTGGTACTTATTGCCGGTGAGCTATGGCGGGGCATCAAACGAATCAAGGAGGCCAAAGCATGAGAACGATCTATTTAGACAAAGACAACACGGAGGACTTGGAGCCGTCCGTGGCTACCATCGGTTTCTTCGACGGCGTGCACCGTGGTCACCGCTTCCTCATCGGTCAGGTCACCGACGAAGCCCGTCGCCGTGGTCTGCGGTCGATGGTCATCACCTTCGACCAGCATCCCCGTCAGGTATTGCAGCAAAACTATCAGCCTCAGCTGCTGTCCACACTCGAAAACAAGCTCGTGCTGCTCTCGCGCACGGGCGTCGACTACGTTGTGGTCGTGCATTTCGATCTTGCACTGGCCTCGCTGAGTGCCCGGCAGTTCATGGAGCAGATTCTCCATCAGCGGCTTCGTGTCAGACAACTGGTCATCGGATACGACAACCGCTTTGGCCACGACCGCACCGAAGGCTTCAGCGACTATGTGCGCTACGGCCGCGAGATGGGCATCGACGTGGTGCAGAGCGAACCTTACCTGCTCCATGGTGTGAAGGTCAGCTCGTCGGTAGTGCGCTCGTTTATCCAGGCTGGCGAAATAGAAATGGCCAACGAGTGCCTGGGCTATCCCTACACGATAGAAGGCAAAGTCGTGGACGGCGTGAAAGAGGGCCGCCGCCTGGGCTTCCCCACAGCCAACCTTGTGCCCTCCAGCCTTACCCAACTCTTGCCTGCCGCTGGCGTCTACGGCGTGAAGGTACGCACCGAGGGCAGCATGACACAACGCCCGGGCATGACCAACATCGGCATGCGGCCTACCTTCGGTGGGCACCATCAGACCGTGGAAACCAACATCTTCGACTTCGAGGACAACATCTACGGCCAACGGCTGCTCCTCTCTTTCTACAACCGCATACGCGACGAACGGAAGTTCGACAACGTCGAGCAGCTCATCCAGCAGTTGCGGCAGGACAGAAAAGACATTGAAGAGCAGTTCCGGCAGCATGGCACCATCGTGCCCGCACCGCGCGATTGAAGTCAGGCGCACCCGGCAGCCACCCACACAAAACGCATTTAGATCAAACATTCAACCATGAGAAAAAGTTCATTGCACGACATTGCCAACATCGTCTTATACGTTATTCTGTTTCTACTCATCCAGTTGGCCGTCACCTTTGCCGTGGCGATCATCGCCATGTGGATCGGCGGCACACCTTGGTCGTCCATCAGCCAACATCTACAGACCGGCTCATTGGGACTGAACGGCAAGGAGCTGGTCGCTGCCACAGCCATCAGCAGTGTGCTCACCTTTTGTCTTTTTGTCGCCTGCCACTGGGCTCCTGTCAAACGCGACTGGCTGGCCACGCGGCCGTGGACGGCACTGATATGGGTGGTACTCCTTGCTCTTGGCACCATCCTGCCGTCGCAATGGCTCGTGGAGCGCATGGAGATCACACTGCCCGAGAGTGCTGAGAAGCTCTTCGAGAGCATCATGGGCGAGCCGCTCGGCTATGTCGCCATTGGCATTCTGGCCCCGTTGGTGGAGGAACTCGTCTTCCGCGGTGCCATTCTCCGTACCCTGCTGAAGCTCTTCGACCGCAAATGGCACTGGGTGGCCATCGTCATCTCGGCGCTTATCTTCGGTGCCGTACACATGAATGTTCCGCAGTTTGTCCATGCCGCACTCATTGGCTTGCTCTTAGGCTGGATGTACTACCGCACCGACTCCATCGTTCCGGGTGTGGCTTTCCACTGGGTCAACAACACGGTGGCCTTTGTCATGTTCCACATGATGCCGCAGATGAACGACGGCAAGCTCATCGACCTTTTCCACGGCAACCATACCACGATGATGCTCAGCCTGCTTTTCTCGCTCTGCATCTTCCTTCCTGCCTTGTTCCAGCTCACGAACAGACTGAAGAGAGCAGAGTAAGAGAGAGCCCAAGCCCGTCACTAACCCTCCTCAAGGGGAGGGAATGGCAATACCCGCAACATTGGTTTGCCATACAAGCATTAGATTTTTAGTTAACACTCCGCTACGCGGAATAAAGAATATAACCGAATATCAAGAAAATATATTCTCGATATTCGGTTATATTCTTGATACCATCGAAGATGGTGCGTTAAAAGGAAAACAGCAACCATAGACACGTTTCAAGCCAGCTTAAATCACCCGCTATTTCTTTACAAAACGCCTTCAACTTTCACTCACAATCTAGAGAATGAAAAATCAACTCGGCGACCTAAAATCGACAAAATTCAGACTTCTCCCATCGGTTTTAGCTTGATTTTGAACAGAAAAAGGTTGTTTGAACCCGTCATCTCAGTTGTTTGACATGATAAAACAACTGAGATGACCAGGTCATCTCAGTGTTTTGACCGAAAATTTTCTAGAGAATTTTGGAAGAAACAACTTGTTTTGTCCTTGTGGAAAACCAGAATATTCATAACAGACTTATTATCAGATACATACAGAAAATAGCTGATTTCCGCAAAAATCAGAGCAAAGGAAGTCTTCACTCAAAAGAATCGATTCTCAGAGCCCGTTTTTTGTCAGTTTTCACAACAAGGAAGGGATACGATAAAAACGGTGGCAACGCAGATGTAACGACGCGGTAGGTGGCGACCCACCATGGCCGCCCCACCCTCGCGTAACCGATATCGACCGAGCGAATGTCACTCTGCCGAAATACCGACCATCTTGCTTTGATAGCTGTCTATCGCCGCAGAGAGAGCGGCGTTGATGGCATACGAACTATCATCGGAAGAAGTGAATGTCCACTTGAAGTCGCCTTTGCCCAAGCGGCCTGCTCCCGTCCATCCCATGACCACAGCTGGCACCCGAGTGGCGACGTCGGGCTTGTAAGTGTACATCAGTGTGCTGTTGGTATCGAAGTTGTTGTAAGCAGTACCGCCCACAAGTGCTTTCACACTGCCGGGCACCTGCTCGTCGCGCGCAGCCACCTCGTAGCAGTCGAAACTCGCAGCGCTCTCGTGCTGCGTGATCGGTGTGAAGTTGGAGCTCGGGCCTTTGTCGGCATAGACATTGCCATAGCTCTTGATCATTCCGCCCGTCTCGCCCGAGAAGGTGCCGCCGCCCTTGGCATCCGTACCCTGCTGAGAGATGAGCATCGGATCTTTTGTGGCACGAAAATAGTTGCTCTCCACAAAGACACTCGAACCGCTCGTGGCACCCACACCATACTTCGCGCAACCGTCGTAATAGTTGTTCCATACGTGTACACTCATCGTGCGCACACGCGGATGGCGCGAGTCGCTGTGGTCAAACCAGTTGTGATGGTAGTCGATATAATTCGGTCCGGACTCACCCGTCATGCCGCAGAGCGACGACTTGCCGCTGTCGAAATAGTGGTTGTAAGCCACGGTGATATATTGCGAGTCACCTTTGATGTCAGTGGTGCCGTCGCCCTTCACCTGATCGGCATCACTTCCCTTCTGTCCGTAGAAGAAGTCGAGGTGGTGCACCCAGATGAATTTGTTGTCAGTATCCAACGACACGCAGTCGTCCATACAGCGCATGATGGCGAAGTTACGTAGCTCCACATTGGCAGCATTGCGTAGCAGCAAACCGAAGCCGCGCAACGTTGCGTCGTCGCCAATGCCTTCCAAGGTGATAAAGAGATTGCTGTAGGCTTTCTTACCTTTGATCTGCAGGCCCTCAGACGACGAGGAGACGGCATCGAGATCAGCTTTCTCCACCAGTCCGATGAAGCGCACGTCGAGAGGCCGCTTCTCGTATCCTTTTTGATAAGCGTCGAGAATGGCCTGCACGCCCGTGAAAGTAGTCACGTTAGTAGCCTTGGAGCCTGTCTTCACCTCACAAGTCACGGTCTTGGCCGTCTGCGCCGTGACATAGATGACGCGCGCGTTGGACTTCAGCGATCCGTCGTCGTTGTAGGCGCCAACGCCCGTATTGTCGAGATGAGCAAAGCCCGAGCGGTCGTAGTTGAGCACCGTCATGGCCGTAGCCTCGTTGGCGTTTTCCGCCAGTTCCTTGCCTTTGCTCACCGGCACAACCATCATGTCGTAGTTGCCGGCTTTGAGTCCTACCATGTCAGCACGATAGGTGTCGCCATAGCTGCGCACGAGCATGGAGTCGATGCGCG
This sequence comes from Hallella absiana, assembly GCF_025457485.1. NCBI lineage: Bacteria > Pseudomonadati > Bacteroidota > Bacteroidia > Bacteroidales > Prevotellaceae > Hallella > Hallella absiana. The sequence continues at coordinate 70,517 of NZ_JAMXSP010000015.1, read as the reverse complement.
TGTAGGATGCGAAGTCGCCACCTTTTATATATACGTGATAGAGCGTGTAGTCGCCGAGCTTCTTAAACTTCACGTAAGCCGACTCCAACCAGCCCTTTGCCTCCGTGATCTCCACCCTGCCTTCCCCATTGCTTATCTTTCCACCGGTGCTGTTGCCCGAGGCCTTGGCAAAGTTCACGTTCTTGGGCGTGTAATAGACATCCTGCCAGTCGGAGCCACAGACATAGAGCGTGTCCTTGTCAATGGTAATCTTAGTGATGTCAGCGGTATTGTAGTATTTCAGGCTGCTGTTGCTGTTGGTGATCAGTGCCTGGTTAGCCTGACTGTCAAAAGCCACGGCATGATCAGACACATCGGATTTCGTATCGGAAGAAGCGCCACCCTTCAAAGCAGTTTTGTCTGCTGATGGCGTGGAAATAAAGTTCCAGGAGACATCTGCCCATGCCCAGCCGGGAAGCAGCAAGAGGGCGATCAGCAGTAACAACGTATTGAGTATGTGTCTTTTCATCGTCTGTTCCTCCTTATTTCTTTATTTCCTTTTTCCCATTAATGATAAAAACGCCCTTAGGGAGCTTGGTTTTGTCCTTTCCCATATACTGTCCTGAGAGTGAGTAGATGCGACAGTCAGCAGGCTGCTGCTTGTCTTTATTCACGGTTTTGATGCCGGTTGCAGTGCCAAAAGCGATGTTCACAGTGGACATATCCGCCGTCTGCGTAGTGCCGTCGGTAAAGGATAATTCCACGTCCGTACCGCTGAAGGTGATCTCCTTCACGGTTTTGTTCACAGTAGTGCCGTCGACAGAGACTGTCTGTCCACTGTCTGCCCACACCGCGAAGGGCAGGACGATCATGGCGAGAGCAGTAGTAAATCGTTTCATCATAAGGCTTTGTTTTGATTATTGTTTCTGTTTATGTTCTCCTTGGCAAAATTAAGAAAAAACCATTGAAGGCAAAAAAGAATGAAAAGCTATTATTGTGATGGCTTTCGTAACTGCGTTCTAAATTGTCGTAATTTCGTTCAAGTACCTCGTTTTCATACACTTGAGAGTTGGATGGTGACTGATTTTGCGTTATATTTGCATCAAATAACAATCAATTCTTATTCAATCAACAACCTAAAAATTTATGCTTATGAAGAAGTTTTTTACGCTCGCAGCATTGGCCCTTTGCGCTTTGACAATCAACGCACAGACCACGATCTCATTCTCTGAAGTGAAGGCTGCTGGCTCATTAAACGGTCAGACCATCACCAGCACGCTTGACGGCTTCTCACTCACCGTGACAGATACGAAAGATAAGGTGTCCGTTGATGAAAACGAAGCCCGCTTTGGCACGGCAGAAAGCAACACAGCTTACGCCTTTCGTTTGAAGTCAGGCGGTAAAAGCAGTTCTGCAAACTGCATGTCCATCGCTGTTCCGGCAAGCGGTACCTTAGAGATATGCGTCCGCACTGGATCTAAAGATGTTACCGACCGCAATCTGGTGCTCACCCAGGACAAGACGGAACTGTACAACAAAGTGGTGCAGGAATCTGACGCTACATCGATTACACTCGACGATGGTAACGAAAGCAAGGTGTATCCCATCATCTCAGTAGCAGTGAACCAAGGCACAGTGGAAGTCACCTACCCTACCGGCTCCATGAATTTCTATGCTTTCACTTTCACGCCAGGCACTACCGGCATCAGCAGTACGGTGCAAGCTAAGAAAACAAACACTGGTGCAGACTATAACCTCGCCGGACAACGTGTGGACAAAAACTATAAGGGTATCGTCATCAGCGACGGCAAGAAGATGATACGGAAATGATTCGTCACAGCTTCTGGCACTGGTGTGCCGGGGCTGGAGACATGATAATGTGGAACAGAGCGATGCGGTCACCAAGGACCACACCGCTCCGTGATTCTCAGTATTACGCTGCCATCATCAAGAATCAAGCAGAATAGCCACAGAAAGCCGACGATTTCAAACGGGCAAAAAATAAAGGGACCGAACTCACGATTGAGTGTCGGCCCCTTTCTACGTTAGTATGTTATGAAAAATTTGAGAGAATAGAAACTTCACAGCTTCTTAATGTTGTTTTACTAAACATGATTTTATAGAGAAAGCATAGAAATAATCTTATTTGATCATCACCTGCCCCGTGGAGCTCTGCGTGCTTGTCATCGCTCGTGGAACGGAGTCGACAGCGGCACTGTCGCTCATAGCTACCGAAGTGCCTTTTTCTATCTCCGGCTTGGAATAGCCGTCGTAGCTGCTGATCGGGTCTTGATTTTTCTGAGCGAAGGGCACCTGAATGGCATTGCCAAGGGTCAGGACGATGGCGACAATGGCAGCGGCCTTGAAGAGCGGACGCAAGCGCTGCGGCATCGAAACGATGCGTGCCTTGACCACCTTGGGCTCCTCTGTCATGGCGAGAATCTTCTCGTCGAAGTCATCACCAAGCACATCAACCTTCGGCTCTTCGCGCTGGTAGGCGAATAGCGGCTGGTAGCGCTTCAAGTCGGCGGGGATGTCGGCCTGACTAAAGAACGCCCGCAAGATGTCTTCCTCTTCCAAGGAAGTCTCGCAGCGCCAATAGCGCTCCAAAAGCTGATTGATATACTTGTAGTCCATCATTATTTTTGCATTTACACTATAACGACGAGGGAAATGGATAAAAGTTACAGGGGAATTCCATATTTAACCTTTGATAACAATAAAAGATCAAACTGTAAGCAACAGCTTCATGAGATGCACGGCTCAGCCTCGTGCCTCAAAGCCGTCAATCGCCTGGAAACGCTGTTTGACGGCCTGACGGGCACGGAAGATATTGACCTTTACCTGCTCCTCTGTCATGCCGAGCAGGGCCGCGATGTCCTTGTAGGCTTTGCCCTCGAAGTCGCGCAGCTGGATGCATTCCCGCTGCTTCTCCGGCAGGCTGTCGATAATTTCCCGCACAATGCTCACCTGATCCTTCTCTATAACTTTGTCAGAAGGGTTGAAGGTATTGTCGGGCTTTTCCACAGGTTTGTCGTCGAGGCTCTCGGTCTGACTGCGTTTGTTCTTCACACTGTCGAGTGAAAGATTGCGGCAAACGGTAAAGCAGAAAGCCTCTATGTTGTCGATTTCCTCCCATGTGTCGCGCTTGTTCCATACCTTGATGAGCGTTTCCTGCACGACATCCTCGGCCTCGGCACTGTCGAGCGTGATGCGCAGCGCGAGACGGTAGAGCTGATTTTTCAGCGGCAGGATGTCGTTACGGAAATCTATTTTCATTCTTGCGGTTTTCTCTTAACAAGCGTTTCTGTGGTTCATCGGGTGATGACAGTACCCGTAGAGGTGCCGATGTTCTCGGCCTTGGTGATGATGACACGTTCCACACCAGCGTCTACGGCAGCCAGAGCGTTGGTGATCTTGGGGATCATGCCCCCGCTGATCGTACCGTTGGCCACCAGTCTCACAAACTCATCGTGGTTGATCGTGCTGATGACGCTGCCCTCGTCGTCGGGGTCGGCCAGCACGCCGGCTTTCTCAAAGCAGTAGACAAGTGTTGTCGACGCACCTTCCCGGGCCAGGGCTTTCGCCGTCTCGGCGGCGATGGTGTCGGCATTGGTGTTGAGGATATGGCCCATTCCATCGTGGGTCAACGGTGCCATGACAGGCGTCAGACCGCCGCGAATCAGACTGAGCAGGCGATGACCGTCGGCCTTGTCCACGTCACCGACAAAACCATAGTCCACGCCGTCTTTCTTCGGACGCTTATGGCTGCGGATCACATTCATGTCGGCACCGGTCAGTCCCACGGCATTCACGCCTCGAGACTGCAACTGTGCCACGATGTTCTTGTTGACCAGACCACCATAGACCATCGTCACCACTTCGAGCATATCGGCATCGGTGATACGTCGGCCTTCCACCATCTTGCTCTCTATGCCCAAGGCTGACGCGACCTTGGTGGCGCGGCGACCTCCACCGTGCACAAGAACCTTCTGTCCCGGCAATGCTGCAAAGCGGTCGAGCAACTGGGCCAGGCGCTCAGCGTCCTCCACGATGGCACCGCCCACTTTTATGACTGTCACTTGTTCCATTCTCTATACAATCATCAAAATTAGTATTTATCAGCCGTCCCCATGCCTCTGTCTGACACAGAGATATGGGGACGGAATCATTCATCTTACTCCAAATAGGTGTAGCCGTAGAGTCCCGAGCGATAGTTGCTAAGGAACTCCTTGCCCTCCTCAAGCGAGAGCTTACCCTGCTTGACGCTCTTGGTGACCCACTGCTCCAACTGACGGACGAGCTTCTTGGGGTTGTACTGCACATATTCCAGCACCTCCTCGACGGTCTCACCATCGATGATCTGATCGATGCTATAGGTACCGTTCTTCACCGAGATATGCGCGGCGTTGGTGTCACCGAAGAGGTTGTGCATGTCGCCGAGGATTTCCTGATAGGCACCCACGAGGAAGACACCGATATAATATGGCTCATCCTTTTTGAGCGCATGCACGGGGAGCACGTTCGACTGCGTGCCGTTGACAGCAAAGTTGGCCACCTTGCCGTCGCTGTCACAGGTAATATCCTGCAAAGTGCAGTTGCGTGTGGGACGCTCATTGAGCCGCTCGATGGGCATGATGGGGAAGAGTTGGTCAATGCCCCAGCAGTCGGGCAGACTCTGGAAAAGCGAGAAGTTGCAGAAATATTTGTCGGCCAAGAGTTTGTCAAGACCGCGCAACTCGTCGGGCACATGCTTCAGCGTCTTGGCGATGGAGTTGATCTCATGGCATACACTCCAATACATCGACTCCACCTCAGCGCGCGTCTTGAGGTCGACCATGCCGTGGGCGAACATGTCGAGACAGTCTTCACGGATCTGGTCAGCGTCGTGCCAGTCCTCAAGCATCGACTTTGGATTGAGGTTGCACCATATATCATAGAGGTCGCGCACGAGCTGATGGTCCGATTCTTTGGCTTCGAATTCCTCAGGCATCTCGGGCAGTGAGGCAGCGCCAAGCACGTCGAGGATGAGCACCGAGTGGTGGGCAGCCAGCGAACGACCGCTCTCGGTGATGATATTCGGGTGCGGGATGTTGTTGCGGTTGGCGATATCTGCGAAAGCGTAAACGCAGTCGTTGATATACTCTTGGATGGAGTAGTTGACCGAACTCTCGGAGTTGCTCGACCGTGTACCGTCATAATCAACACCAAGACCGCCACCACAGTCGACAAACTCGATGTTGTAGCCCATGCGACGCAGGTTGCTGTAGTACTGAGCAGCCTCTGTGAGCGCGTTCTGAATACGGCGGATTTTGGTGATCTGACTGCCGATATGGAAGTGGATCAGGCGCACGCTGTCGTGCAGTCCTACTTCATCGAGTTTCTTCAAAGCTTGCAAGAGCTCCATAGGAGTCAATCCGAACTTAGAAGCGTCGCCACCGCTCTCGGCCCATTTGCCCGATCCTGAGGAAGCAAGTTTGATGCGGATACCGATGTTGGGCTTTACGTTCAGTCGCTTAGCCGTCTTTGCGATGACATCGATCTCATTGAGTTTCTCCACCACGATGAAGATATGCTTGCCGAGTTTCTGCGCCAGCATGGCGAGCTCGATATAGCTTTCGTCCTTATATCCATTGCAGATGATAAGTGAGTCACTCTTGCATTGCACGGCGATGACGGCGTGGAGTTCCGGCTTGGAACCAGCTTCGAGACCGAGGTTGAACTTGCGTCCGTGAGAGATAATCTCGTCGACGACAGGTTGCATCTGGTTGACCTTGACAGGATAGATGATAAAGCTTTGTCCTTTGAAGTCGTACTCTTTCTTTGCCTTCTCATAGCACTCAGCCATCTTCTCAATGCGGTTGTCGAGAATATCGGGGAAGCGGAGCAACACCGGCGGGGTGACATCGCGCAAGGCGAGCTCGTCCATGACATCGCGCAAATCGATCTGCGTGTTGTCCTTGCAAGGCGTGACATAGACATCACCCTTATCGTTTATTCCGAAATAAGAAGTACCCCAACCATTAATATTGTACAACTCCTTAGAGTCGTCGATGGTCCATTTTTTCATCTAATCAGCGTAGTTAATTTATTGCCGGCTCATGGCAAGCCGAGTTGTTGTTTCAGTTGCTCTACTGTAATCTGTATTTTGTCGAAATTATCCATCAGGCTCACGTCGAGCGTGTGCTTTGCCTTTGTGTAGAAAGGCTCGCGCTGGCGGAGCTGCTGTTCTATGAATGCAACGACCTCCTCGGGCGTTTTGTTGAGTAAGAGCGGGCGGACGGTCTTTCCCATCTTCAGATGTTGTACGAGCACATCAGTGGTGCACTTGAGATAGACCGATTCTCCCTGCTGGTTGATGTAGTCCATATTGTCGAAAAAACACGGTGTGCCGCCGCCACAACTCAGTACGATGTTCTCAAATTCAGCGACTTCATGGAGCATGTTGCGCTCTACTTGTCGGAAGCCGTCCTCGCCCCGCTCGTCAAAGAGTTGTTTGACGGTTTTGCGCATACGGCTTTCTATGTACCAGTCAAGGTCATAAAAGGGCAGGCCCAATGATTTGGCGAGCGCCTTGCCGACCGTTGTCTTTCCTGAGCCCATATAGCCCACGAGGATGATGCGAACAGGTGTATCCATCAGCTAAACGTTTATTTTCTCTTTCTTGCCTTGGCTTTTGGCTCCGGTGCGTTCTTGATGATCTCCATGCACTCGTCGTAGCTCAGGTCTCCGGCCAGCGCACGGTCGTGGAGACTCTTGTCAATACGATAGTTGTTTCCGTCGAAAGCGAGGTAAGGGCCAAAGCGTCCCTTAAGCAGCTCCAACCGGTCGTCTTCCTCAAAAGTCTTGATCTCGCGCTCACGGTCTTTCAGCCGCTTGGCGAGAATCAGTGAGATAGCATGGTCAAGGGTGACCGTCATCGGGTCATCTTCCTTGGGCAATGAGACATACTTCTTGTTATGCTGTACATAAGGGCCGAAGCGTCCGGCACCAATAGTGACCGGCATGCCCTCGAACTCACCGAGTTCCCGTGGCAACTTAAACAGTTCCAGAGCCTCATCGAGCGTGATGGTCTCGATGCTCTTGCCCTTGGGGATCTGCGCGAAACGCGGCTTCTCGTCGTCGTCGGCCGTACCGATCTGAGCCAGCGGGCCGAACTTTCCGATCTTCACCAGCACGGTTCTGCCAGTCTTAGGATCCTTGCCGAGGATGCGCTCGCCGGCCTTGTGCTCGGAACGCGACTTCATGACCTGGTCGACAGTCTTCTCAAAAGGCTTGTCGAACTTGCTCATCATGTCCTTCCACTCCTCTTTTCCCTCAGCGATCTTATCGAACTGGTTCTCGACCTTCGCCGTGAAGTTGTAGTCCATGATCTCGGGGAAGTTCTGCAAGAGGAAGTCGTTGACCACGATGCCAATGTCGGTGGGGATGAGCTTTCCTTTCTCCGAACCGGTGAACTCTGTCTTTGTTGTCGACTCCACTTGGTTGCCTTTCAAAATGTCAACAGTGAATTTGGTCTCTTTGCCTCCCCTGTCGCCTTTCTCCACATAGTCGCGCTGCTGGATCGTAGAAATCGTCGGCGCGTAGGTAGAAGGGCGTCCGATACCAAGTTCCTCCAGTTTGTGTACGAGACTGGCCTCGGTATATCGTGACGGTCCCTGAGAGAAGCGTTCCGTAGAAGCAATGGTTTCGCGGGAGAGTTGCTCGCCCACTTGCAGTGCGGGCAGGGAAGCGAACTCCTCAGACTGCTCGTCGTCGTCGGTCGATTCTTTATAGACTTTCAGGAAACCGTCGAAGACAATGACCTCACCGCGGGCGACGAACTTCTCGGGCTGCCCGCCGATATTGATGTTAACCGTGGTTTTCTCGATCTGTGCCTCAGCCATTTGGGAGGCAACGGAGCGTTTCCAGATCAGGTCGTAGAGACGTTTCTCCTGTGCCGTACCGTCTATAGTGGCGTTTTCCATATGGGTAGGTCGAATAGCCTCATGGGCTTCCTGTGCCCCTTTGGACTGTGTATGGAAGTTACGGGGAGAGCTATACTGCTCACCAAAGAGTTTGGTGATGGCCTCTTTACTGCTGTTGATGGCGAGTGCCGAAAGATTGACGCTGTCGGTACGCATATAGGTGATGCGTCCGTTTTCATAGAGTTGCTGTGCAATGCGCATGGTCTGCGACACGGTGAATCCGAGCTTTCTGGCAGCTTCCTGCTGCAAGGTAGAAGTCGTGAAAGGAGGCGCGGGAGAGCGCTTCAACGGTTTTTTCGACACATTGCCCACAGTGAAGACAGCGTCCTTGCAACGGTTGAGGAAGTCGAGAGCCTCATCGTGTGTGGCAAAGCGCTTATCGAGCTCTGCCTTGACCTCCACGCCGATGTTATCACCATTTACGGGTGTGAAAATGGCAGTAACACGGTAGTACGGCTCACTCTTGAAGGCTTGTATCTCACGCTCACGCTCTACGACGAGTCTGACGGCCACGCTCTGTACACGACCTGCCGACAGCGACGGTTTGACTTTTCGCCACAATACCGGTGAGAGTTTAAAGCCCACGATGCGGTCCAGCACGCGCCGGGCCTGCTGCGCATTGACGAGATTCATGTCGAGATGACGTGGATGCTCGATAGCATAAAGGATAGCAGGCTTGGTAATCTCATGGAAGACGATACGCGAAGTCTTTTCCTCATCGAGTCCGAGCACCTCACAGAGGTGCCAGCTGATGGCTTCTCCTTCGCGATCCTCATCGGATGCGAGCCACACCTTCTTGGCAGCTTTGGCATCTTTCTTGAGTTCTGCTACAACTTTCTTCTTATCCTCTGGTATCTCATAGTCAGGCTCAAACGTCTTTTCGTTGATACTAAGCCCACTCTTCTTTAGGTCTCTGATGTGTCCGTAGGAAGACATCACTTTATAATCCTTGCCGAGGAATTTCTCAATCGTCTTGGCCTTGGCAGGGCTCTCTACAATGACTAAGTTATCTTGCATGCTTGCGTGTAGTTATATAATGTCGGGGACAAAAGTAATAATAACTTTGTCTTACACCTTATTATATATGTATGATTTTAGAATTTTTAAGAGACACCGATGCAAAAAGTTACATAAATGTAAGTTACATCCATGTAACTTTTTTATTAAAAACCGAGTTTGCCTGCCTCAAAGTCCTGCTGGAAACGAGCCACGGCACGACGGATGGAGTCCAAACCAAAGCTTTCGGGACGCAGATCTCTGACGGCAACCCACTCGTAGCCGGCGGCATCATCGTGTGCCGACAAAACAGTGAAGTCTTCCACACGGCAGAGAAAGAAGAAGTCGAGCGTATGTACGGTGAAGCCGGAATAGAGATAGGTATTGGGGTAACTGAAGAGCAATCGTGAGGAAACGACGGTGAGGTCCGTCTCTTCCTTCACCTCACGCGCGAGACCTTGTGCAGCAGTCTCGTTCATATCGTAGAAGCCGCCGGGCAAGTCGAGCGTGCCCTTGGCGGGATCGTTCTTACGGGTGATGACGAGCAACTCATCACGACTGTTCATAATCAGCGCAGCGTTGGCGGCACTGGGATTGAGGAAATACTCAAAACCACAGTGCCGGCAACGCTTGCTCTTCACCGTGCTGGGCTCAAAGTCGGCAGAGCCACAGACGGGACAATAGTGAAATTTGTCAAGAACGTGCATGATCCTTATTTCGCCAACAGACCTTTGATCTCGGCGTCGAGGTCCTTGACCTGCACATCACGCTTCTGCAACACGTTGTTGCGGTCGATGAGGAAGAAGGTCGGCACGGTCTGCACATTGTACTGTGAGGCAAATTGCGAGTTTGGCCCATCGCTGTCGTGGACACAGATCCATGGCAGGGCAGCCACGCTTTCCTTCCAGAAGTGCTCGTCGGTGTCAAGACTCACCTGATAGATCTCAAAGCCCTGAGCGTGATATTTGTTGTAGAGGTCGCGCAGATGCATGATGCGCTCGGTGCTGCCCTTGGCGGCGAACATGTGGAAGTCGAGCATCACCACCTTACCCTTGAGTTGAGTGAGTCGACGGATGTTGCCCTCGCGGTCAGGAAGCGCAATTTCCAGCACACCGGTCGTCTGCACTTTGCTGGCGTCGATCTGTCCTTGAGCCTGCTCGGCCTGGATGATGCGCACATTCTTCATGCCTTGCAGGGCGATGTTATGGAGGTTGGCGCCACGCTCGGACTTAGGATAATAGGTATCCCAACTCGTTGCTACGGCAGCAAAGACCTGCACGTCTTCCTTCTTGCTACGTGGATCGAAGATAAGCACCGTCTGATTACCGACGTTGACCGTTTGGAAGAGCGCGAAATAAGCGTAGGCTTTCATCGGTGCGGTGAAGATATATTGGCGCTTCACCTTATCTTTATAGCTGGCCAAGGTCTGCTGAATGGCAGCGTCGACCTGATCGTAAGACAGGTTGGGGTTTTGTTGGATGGCGTTGATCGAAGCCTGCAATCCCAACTGCATCTGCGCCAGTTCCTTCATCTTCGAGCAGTCATCGGAACCTTTCACCTCGTACTGCGCCGACATCGTCGGGTAAGAAGCTTTCACAGAGATATTCTCTGTGGAGTCGACAGCAATATTGATGATCTGCCGCGCGATACGCAGCCGATAGTACTCTGGGGCGTCCGGTGCCTTGCCGTCAAAGGAGAACGAGCCGTCCTTGTCGAGTTTCACGGAGTCAATGGTCACCGGTCCATTGAGGCTCATATTCTCGAAATAGAGCAACGAGTCTTTGGCGTCAGTGATGACACCAGAGACGTGGAATTTCTTTCCCGTGCAAGAGGCGAGCGCCAAAGCGGTAAGAACGATCAGCACCGCCGAGAGTACTTTGTTTGTCTTCATTGTATAATGCGATAACTTGTTTTCTTGGTTTTCAACTTGCAAACTTACATATTTTTTTTGGATTTCACGTCTATTTGCGGAAGAAAATGGCAATGTACAACACTACGGAAGCAACACAGCCGACTACAGAAAGCCTTGACACGCCCTAAAAAGCAAAGAAGCCGCCGGAGAATCAACTTCTCCGGCGGCTTCCTGAATCGTGAAAGAAGGCTTCTATTACTTGATGCTGAAACCTTCATTATTTCTTGCTGAAGCCCTCGTTATTTCTTGCCGAATGTCTCATCGAGCAAGGTATAGAAGGCGGGATCCTCGCCAACGACGGTCTTGACAATCTTGCCCTGGGGATCAATGAGGATCTTTGTGGGGAAGCCTTGGATGCCGTAAGCGTCAAAGAGCTGGCGGTTGTCGCGCGGACAATAGACGTGGAGCCAGGGCAACTCATGTTTCTGTACGGCAGCCTTCCACTTTTCCTGCGTGTCATTGCAGTCGACACCGAGGATCTGGAACTTACCCTTATACTTATTATAATACTCCTTCATCTCGGGGAAACCTTTGATGCACCATATACACCATGAGCCCCAGAAGTCGAGAATCACATACTGACCACGCAGACTGGAGAGGCTCAGCGGCTTGCCGTTGATGTCGTTGAGGGTGAAGTCGGGAGCGACAATACCAGATGCCTGCTTCTTTGCAGCCTCAGCCTCGGCCTTTGCCTCGTTTTCCAATGCGGTTATGGCACTCGTGTAGTAACTCTTCATGCGGCCGTCGCGGACAGCGGGAGAGAGCAACTTCACGGCGTCGTGCATCCAGTCCAGTTCTCCCAGCTGAGGAATCAGATAGGCACAAGCCTCGTTGTCGGGGTGCTGCTTGATGAAATTCAGCATTTTGTCGTGCATCTCCTGGCGCAGCTGTCCACCTTTCTCCTGATAGACTTTCATCACCGCCTCCTGACTCTCACCAGCTTTCATACGTTCCTGCAGGCTGTCGACCAACTGCTGCATGGGCTTCTGGGCTGCCTCCATCATGCGGTCCACCTCGTTGAACTGCTGATAGAACTTAGAGCCGGTGAGATAATAGTTGGATGTCAGGTCGCCACTCATCACAGCGCTCTCGCCCGGAACGGCGATCACCTGGAAACCAGCGCGCTCTGTACCACGCATAGTGCCGGGTGTATAGCCACTAATGTCGGTCGGCCCACTTACATGTACCGTGAAGTCGAACTTGCCATTCTTTACCAGCACCGTATCGGTCTTTGCCTTTTGGTCACCTTGCGGCACGATCACCAGCAGTGTGTCCTTGACTCCCTTGACATCGCCCTTGAAGTGAACGGCATCACTTGCGGCTTTCTTCTGTGCCATAGCGGGCACGCAGGCCATGGCCATCAGGGCCAGGCTGCACAAAATGCTTTTCATCATATTTGTTTTCAAGTTGTGAATAATAATCTTCTTTATGATCTAAAAGTAACGATTTACTTTATAGAGACGCATTAAAAGGTAAAAAGGGTACCCTTTGCCCGTTAAAAAAGCCTTATTTCTTCTTCGGACGACGGCGTGCCCAACCTTCTTCGCTGAAGTCAGGAACCTCTCCGCGCAACTTGATATTGCGGCTGTCGGCCATCAGCTGCTTCCAGTCGTCACGTCCGCGACGGCTGTCATCGTCGTGTGTCTTGGTGCTTTGGCGTCCTTTGCCGCGCGCACCCTTACCATAGCTGCGGTCTCCTTTGTCTGCGCCGGTGCGGCTGCCGCGTGCCGAGCGTCCGTGTCCGCTCTCATCAGCATCGTTGCAGCGTACCTCGCGGCCTTTGTAGGCAGTGCCGTCCAAAGCGCGCATCACACGCTGGGCATCGCCTTCGGGCACTTCGATATAGCTGAACTTCTGCAACAAGTCGATATGTCCCACTTCTTGATGACCGTGGATATGCTTGTTGATAAACTGCATGACCTCACCGGGATAGAAGCCGTCTTGCTTGCCCAAGTTGATGAACAGACGGCGATAGCCAGCCTCTGCCTGACGGGGTCCGCGCTTGCGGTCGCGCGAGCCCTTGCCGCCACGTCCGTTGCGGTCGCCCTGTTCCGACTTGTCGCGCCCCTTGGTCGCAGGCTTGACAATCTCGGGCGCATTCTTGTAGTAGTCAAGGAACTTACCGAAGGTGATGCTCACCATCTTCTTGATAATGTCTTCCTTGTCGACATAGTCAAACTGTCGGTTGATCTCAGGCATGTAAGGTGCGATGAGCTCCTCGTCGACGTCAGCCTTCATAATGTCGTCCATGGTCTTGAAGAGTTGCTTTTTGCAGATCTCCTCAGGCGTGGGCAGCGTGCCGTCGACAAACTCTTTCCCGATGATCTTCTCGATGTTGCGCACCTTGAACTTCTCGCGCGAGTGGATGATGGAGATGCTCGTGCCCTTCTTGCCGGCGCGTCCGGTACGTCCAGAGCGGTGGGTATAGTTCTCCACATCGTCGGGCAGACCATAGTTGATCACGTGGGTCAGGTCGTCAACGTCGAGTCCACGGGCGGCCACATCAGTGGCTACGAGCAGCTGGGTCAGGTGGTTGCGGAACTTCTGCATGGTCAGATCACGCTGTTGCTGGCTCAGGTCACCATGAAGCGCCTCGGCATTGTATCCGTCCTTGATGAGCTTATCAGCCACTTCCTGCGTCTCGATCTTCGTGCGACAAAAGATGATGGCATAGATGCGAGGGTAGAAATCGACGATACGTTTCAGCGCGAGATACTTGTCACGCGCGTTGACCATATAATAGATGTGGTTGACGTTCTCGGCACCTTCGTTGCGTGATCCGACGACGATCTCCTTGTAGTCGTGGAGATAGTTCTTGGCGATGGCCTCGATCTCCTTGCTCATCGTGGCTGAGAAGAGCAGGGTATTGCGGTCAGCGGGCACGCCCTCAAAGATCTCGTTGATGCTTTCCGAGAAGCCCATATTGAGCATTTCGTCGGCCTCATCGAGCACGACGTTGTTGACCTGATCGAGCTGTGCCACGCCACGTTTCATCAGATCGATGAGACGGCCGGGGGTAGCCACGATGATCTGCACGCCATGGCGCAAGGCATGGATCTGTGTCTCGATAGACGCTCCGCCGTAGACGGGCACGATGTGCATGCCGTCGATATACTTGGCAAAAGCGTTGAGGTCGTCGGCAATCTGCAAGCACAGCTCACGTGTGGGGCTGAGGATGAGGGCCTGGGTCGCTTTGTTGGTGGGGTCGGTCTTCTGCAACACGGGGATGCCGTAGGCGGCGGTCTTGCCTGTTCCTGTCTGTGCCAATGCAATGACATCGTTGCCATGACCGAGCAAATAAGGGATTACTTCTTCCTGTACGGGCATGGGCTGCTCAAAGCCCAGCTCTTCGATGGCGCGGCGAATCTCTTCGCTGACGCCCAATTCTTCAAATGTCTTCAATCTTTAAACCTTTAAATTTTCAATGACGCATGAGGAATCAATCGCCCTCCCAGCCATTGAAAATCATCGGGCGCTCTTCCTCCATTCGTGCAAATTGGCACAAAGTTACGAAAAAAGCGGCACATAGCCGTTGTTTCATGCTTTTTTTAGAGTTATTTAGTAACCTCGCAACTCTGGAGTCACAGACTATAGTATAAGTTCTCTTTGTTGGATAAACTGACATTTTTCCACCTTCGTGGCTGCAATTTTCTGAGCAAAGGCCTTCATTGACCCGAATGACGCGATTCTTGGCACTTTTTTATAAGATCCTGACACATAGTATGTTATAAAAAAGCAAGTACGTTTTACAAACAAGAAAAGGCGCTTCGAGGCAAAAAACTCTATAGGATTCTGTCTCAAAACACCTCTTTTATCGTGTCATCTCAGTGATTTTGCCTCATCATCTCACTGATTTTATCAAGTAAAACAACTGATTTGTGTCGCTCATCTCACTGCTTTCATCACCTCATCAAGCCATTTTACTGATTTCACTCTTGTTTTTGCGTTTTTCGCCCTCACCGTTTTCTTTAGATTGAAAGTCCGCGCGGCACTACTTTTGTCAGAAAAAACATCAAAGGAAAAGCACGGCTTCGTTGCCTTCATTAAACAGCAGGTCAAGAATACTAAGGTTAGGTAAGAAGCCGAACTTCTGCTTGTAGACCTGGTAATAAGGCTTGGGCTGGAAGTCAGCATCGGGCAATGGATGCTTCGGACGGATGATTTCACGGTAGTCGGCCCATTGCATGAGATTACCAGCGATTCCATCGGAAGAAATAACAACGGCCTCAGCAGAATCCGCAGCGGTGGAATCGGGCAATTTGATGTATTCTTCTGTTCGTCTCAACGTGGGATGGATATCCAACAGCTCGCACATTTTCTCGGTGATGGCAAGGTCGTAGTCGTAGAGAAACTGCCACCTCTTCTCGAAGAAGGGGCGTAGGTCGTCGGCATAGAACTCAAAGAAGGGACTTTCACCATAGGCAGAGACGAGGGCATTCCAGTGGAGATGGCGCCAGGCGCCGTGGTCGCTGATGCGTATGTCACGCATCTCGCATTTCAGGCCGTCGTAGCGCTCGATGGGGACGGTAAGGGCTTGTGTGCCCTGCGTCGTGGCGATGACACAGCGGTTGCGATAGGTCTGCTTGATGAAGTTGTCGTGCTGCTCGATATAGCAGAGCTCAGACCTGTTGAGCTTCTGATACCATTGTATCGGGCCAAAATATGTGGCGGAAAGGAGAGTGTTCAATGCTGAGTGATGAGTAATGAAGGATGAATAAAGTATAGGGCCGCTGCACAACAGCGGCAAACCCAACGGTTGCACACAGAAGGCAAGACGCGGCACAAAGAAGGCAAGACGCGACACACAGAAGACAAGACGAGGCACACAGAAGGCAAGACGCTGCACGAAATCGCAAAGCGCTTTATGGCGTGAGTCGGTAGGCCTTTCCCACGATCTGATGGAGATGCACGAGGGTCTGCCCCTGCCCGGTGTTGACGAGATAGAGCTTGCAGTCCATGCAACGGCACTTATGGCAGCAGCGCAGAGGAATGCGGAAGCGGTCCTTGCCCAGCCGGATGGTGTCGCCGGGGATGGCTTCTATGCGTCCGATATTCATCGGATTGTCGGCATAGCGGCTGGTGACGCGCCAGTCGGGATAGTACAGCACCAGATCGCCCCGACGAAAACTGTCACGCACGAGCTTATTCACCACCACACGATCGCCCTTATGGTACTTGTTACCAAAGCCAGAAGGAAGTGTGCAGACGGCGAAGGCAAAGGCATGCACAGCCACCACGAAAGCGGTGGCGACACACAGCGCAATGACAAATTTCAGCGTTTGCTTCAGCAAGATCTATATATATAATAAGGAGTGAACAAAAACGGAAGAGCCACGGCACGCCGCGAGGGGCGTGTCATGGCTGTCCGATATTATTTGATGTTGTCTACCCAGCGGAAGAGGCGGTTCCATCGGATGCCACTGAAACCATGGCGGTCGGGATCGGAACTCCACCAGATGAAGATGGGCTTGCCCACGATATGGTCTTCCGGCACAAAGCCCCAGTAGCGAGAGTCCTCGGAGTTGTGGCGGTTGTCGCCCATCATCCAGTAGTAGTCCATCTTGAACGTATAGCTGTTGGCAGGCTTGCCGTTGATATAGATGCGGTTGTTTTTCACCACCAGCTGGTTGTGCTCATAGACACGGATGGGTCGCTCATAGATGGCGATGTTGTCCATGGTGAGCTTGAGAGTGGCTCCTTTCTTCGGGATCCAGATCGGTCCGTAGTTATCGCGTGTCCATCCTGTGACCATGTTCATCGGATAGAGATCGCCGGTGACTGCGTCGTTGACGATGTGGATGCTGGCTACGAGATCCTTGCGGTGGGAGAGATAGTTCACAGCGCGCTTGGTCAGCGGCATGGCACCGCCCTGGTTGAGATATCCCAGGTCTTCCATGGAGATGCCCAAATCTTTCAGCACGTCGTCGGGCAGGTCACGCTTGAGCTTGACATAATAGAAGTACTGTACGTTGTCGGGCTCCTTGTTGGGCTTGCCATCGAGGTAGACGATACGGTTTTTGATCTGCAGGGTCTGACCCGGCAAACCGACGCAGCGCTTGACATAGTTCTCGCGGCGGTCGGTGGGCCGGTGGTCGATCATGCCATACTTCACCGGATTCTGCACGATATATTCCCGTCCCAGGTTATAGATCATATTGAAGTAGTCGAGCTGTCCCTGACGATTGAGTGTAGCCGGATTGACGGGATTGGGGTTCTGGGCTTGGTAGAGCTCCGTACCAAAGTCGTAGCACATCGTGTAGTAACTATTGGCGAACTGGTCCTCGGTGAGAATGGTGTCACCGGCAGGATAGTTGAAGACCACGATGTCGTTGAGCTTCACATGGCCAAGACCCTTCACGCGGCGGTAGTCCCAATGCGGCCACTCGACGTAGCTCTTGGTGTGTATGATGGGCAGCGTGTGCTGCGTGAGCGGCATGGTAAGCGGTGTCTCAGGGATACGTGGACCGTAGCTGAGCTTGGAAACAAAGAGGTAGTCGCCCGTGAGCAAGCTCTTCTCCAGGGAACTCGACGGGATGACGTAGTTCTGGAAAGCGAAGAGGTTGATGAAGTACACGGCCACGAGGGCGAAGACCAGCGCGTCGACCCAGCTCATGACGAAGCGCACGGGGCCCTCGGCGTCCTTCCACCAGGTCCAGCGAATCTTCTTGGTGATATAGTTATCGAAGATGAACGGGACGACGATCAGTCCCAGCCAGCTCTTCACCCACAGGAGGAAGAGCAGATAGAGCGCAGTGACCACGCCAAACTTGATCCACTGCTTCTTCATGTTCATCTTAGCTTTTTCCTTATCGATCATTTCTTTTGTTATTGGATAACGGTTTTAGAACTTAAACAGATCGCTCGTGGTGAGCAGTCCCTTATGGTCTTTGGTGAACTCAGCGGCGAGCACGGCACCGAGGGCAAAGCCCTTGCGGCTGTGAGCGTCGTGGGTGATGGTGATGCAGTCGGCCTCAGAGTCGTAAGCGATGGAATGGATGCCGGGCACCTCGTCGTGGCGGATGCTGTCGACAAGCAGCTCGTCGGCCTTGTGGTCCTCAGTTCCGTCGACATGTCCGTCGTCCCATACGGTGGTGCCGGCCTTCCACGATGTCTTGCGGTCGAGGTTGTCGATGATATCCTCCGCCAAGGTGATGGCAGTGCCCGACGGTGCGTCGAGCTTATGGATATGGTGAGTTTCGGTCATCTTCACGTCGTACTGTGGGAACTGGTTCATGATTTTGGCCAGATACTTATTGACGGCAGAGAAGATCGCCACGCCAATGGAGAAGTTGCTGGCCCAAAAGAGCGTCTGCTTGCCGTCCTTGCAGAGCGCCTCCACATCGGCCTTGTGGTCTTTCATCCAGCCGGTGGAGCCGCTCACCACCTTGACGTTGTGGGCAAAAGCGCGCAGATAGTTGCCGTAGGCAGCCGTGGGGTTTGTGAACTCTATGGCGACGTCGGCCGACGCAAAGGCAGGGCTGTCGAAGTCGTCCTGGTTGTTGACATCAATCTTACAAACAATCTCGTGGCCACGCTCCAGGGCGATCTGCTCGATCATGTGTCCCATCTTGCCGTAGCCAATCAAAGCTATCTTCATGTATTTCCGGAATTAAACGTTTCTGCAAAATTAGCGATTTTATGGCAAAAGACGTTGCTTTTGTCGCTTAAATTATTCAAAATGAACCGCATTAGATACTTTTAACCGCTATTATCCCTTTGGTAACATCCATTTAAATAAAAAACGTGTAACTTTGTAGATGTTTTCGGGCTATATATACCATTACATAACACTTTCAAGGAATGAAAAGATACTTCTACACGCTGCCCTTGTTGGCTGCTACGCTGACGCTGAGTTCCTGTTTCAAAGAGGAGCCGCTCAACAGCGAGTGCGACATCACGCACGTGAGTCTGCACACCGACAACCCGTTGGCTACTTTCTATCAGCTGTCCGACACCGCACAGAACGTGCTGTCCACCGACAGCCTCATCTCCTTTGAGGTCAGACGCGACCACGAGGCTGATCTCAGCCTGCTCACGCCGACATTGCAGCTGACACCGGGGGCCAAGGCGGTGATGACCGGCAGCGAGGTCGACAATGCGACAGGCGGTAAATGGTACTATCAGGTCGTCTCGGAGGACGGACACTGGCACCGCAACTACACCGTGGAGGTAAGACCCATGGCACGCATGACCAACGACACGGTGAAATTCGACTTCGAGCACTATGAGCTGGAGCCGAAGGGACAATATTATGTCTGGCATATCCTGCGCAACGATGGCAGCAGTGCTGGTGACTGGGCCAACGGCAACCCCGGTTTCAGCCTCAGCATGGGCTCTGCCAAGCCCGACGAATACCCGACGGCTACGTTGCCCGACGGCTACGACGGTGCCGCCGTGAAGCTCACCACACGCAGCACGGGACCTTTCGGCGCGATGGTCAACAAGCGAATCGCGGCCGGAAACCTCTTCATCGGCACCTTCGACATGGCCAGTGCGCTGACAGATGCTATGAAGGCGACACACTTCGGACAGGTCTTCGACCGACAGCCGATGAAGCTCACGGGCTACTATACCTATCAGCCGGGAGCTACCTTCCAGGATCCGAAGGGCAACACCGTGGCTGACCGCACCGATCAGGCTGCCATCTACGCCGTGCTCTACCGCAACCACGACGACAAGGGCAACGCCGTGACGCTCTACGGCGACAATGTGAAAACAAGTCCGCAGATCGTCGCCATTGCTGACATGGGCATGGTGAAAACCACAAAAGAGTGGACGCCGTTCTCCATCAACTTTAATTATCTCAGCGACATCGACCTCGACCTGCTCAAGCAGCGCGGCTACAGCCTCACCATCGTCTTCTCGTCCAGTGCCGACGGTGACCAGTTTGAGGGAGCCATCGGCTCTACGCTCTGCGTCGACAAAGTGAGACTGGTATGCAAAAAAGAACAATAATCTCTTAGACACCATGACGATGAACAAAATAAAAGCACTCGCACTCGCTCTCCTGCCCGCCCTTGCCGTAAACGCTCAGGCCAAAGGACTGATGGACAACATGGAACTGAAAATGCATCTCGGCTACAACATCGGTGGTACGGCACCCGTGGGTATGCCGGCATCAATACGCCGACTCAACAGCTACACGCTGCAACCCAATCTGGTGCTCGGCGTGGAGGCTGACAAAGCCCTTGACGACCGCTGGGGACTGACACTGGGGCTGCAAATAGAAAACAAAGGCATGAAAGAGGACGCACGCGTGAAGAACTACCACGAGGAAGTGGTGCGCGGCGGCGAGAAGCTCGCCGGCATGTTCACCGGCGACGTCACGACAGAGGTGACGGAATGGATGCTCACCATCCCTCTGCACGCCCGTTGGCAGGCTACGAACCGTCTTTCGCTCCACGCCGGACCTTATCTCTCGGTGCTCACCCAGCGCAAGTTCACGGGCTACGCCCACGACGGCTATCTGCGCGTAGGCGATCCCACGGGTGCCAAGGTGACTCTCGGTGGCGACGAGAGTACGCGCGGCGACTATGACTTCAGCGATGACATGCGACACCTGCAATGGGGCGTAGACTTCGGAGGAGAATATCGCATCTGGCAGCGTACGGCGATCTTTGCCAACCTCAGCTGGGGACTCAGCGGCATCCACCACAGCGGTTTCACAGCCGTAGAGCAGACGCTCTACCCTATCTTTGCCTCTGTGGGCGTAAGCTATCGGCTCAAACATCGGTAAATCATTGAAATCAGAAACATACATTATTGTTAGTTCTTTCTAAAGTAAAAGATTTAAATTATGAAGAAAACATTACTCTCGTTAGCCCTGGCCTTGCTCTCCTCACTGAGCATGAGTGCCAAGGACTACACGGACACACTAGCCGTGACCGTCAATGGATCAACAACCACGCAGACAGCTACTATCAGCGTGGACAAGCAGGCTGACGGACGATACAACTTCGCCTTGAAGAACTTTAAGTTGAACATGGCGGGAGCAGTGAGGGGTATCGGAAACATCGAGCTCAAGAACCTTGTACCTGCTACAAGCAGCAAAGGAGAAGTGCTTGCCACCGACACCACAATAACGATTTCAAATGGTGATGACAAGTCTGTAGCCATGTGGATGGGCCCGATGCTGGGTCAGATTCCTCTCCAGCTGAAGACCCTTGTTCAGGATGATCATCTGTACACCGTGATCGATATTAACATGGCATCCTTGAATCAAGTCATCCACGTCACGTTCGGTGACAGATACCAGTTGTCCAACAGTGGGTTTGAGGATTATCGCACCGAGCAAACATTGCAGGCAGACTTAACAGGAGCTAATCCTCCATCTACTATCAACGTGGAGGAGCCTCTGAACTGGCATTCCTTTGCCTCCGCTACGGGTAAGTATGTTCAGGCTGCCAATGCTTTCTCCGCTCCACACACCTATTCCTCCGACGTTGTACGCCCCAACAGCACAGGAAAGAAAAGCTTATTGCTCACATCCGCTTCGGTCTTGGGAATCACCATCGCTAACGGCACTATCACCACAGGCCGCATGCAAGCAGGAGACATGAATGCTGCTAATACGAAAAACTGCGCTTTTCTTTCCACCGACAGCACTTCCACGGACAGCCATGGTGATCCGTTCTATGCACTCATGGACGGCACGCCCGACTCTCTCTCCGTTTGGGTGAAGTTCAAACAGCAGACACATGTTGCCGACCATCCTTACGCTACCGTCAGTGCGGCTCTCACCGATGGCACTTACTATCAGGATCCACAGGACAAAGACTACACCAATGTGGTAGCTACAGCAAAGAATGCTCAGATTGCCTCCAACGGCTTTGCTTGGCAGCACATCGTCATTCCCTTTAAGTACAACGACAACAATGTGAAAGCCAAAGCTCTGCTCGTGACCATCTCCACCAACGCCGATCCCGGTCAAGGCTCTCCTGCTGACAGCCTCTACGTCGACGACATCAGCCTCATCTACAATGTAGACAAGCCTGCGGTAACCGTCAACGGTCATGCCGTCACGCTCGACAACGCCGAGGTAAGCACTACTGCCACCGATCCGACCACCGCCGTTGTTGTCGCCTCCACAGCCAACAAGGGCTCTTTCGCTGCCGTCAGCGAGCTCAGCTCTTCCGCCGATCAGCGCAAGCTGCAACTGCTCTACTGCTCTGACGACTTGAAGACGATCAAGACATATACCCTCGTTATCGACAAGGGAGCAGAGACTGGTATCAGCCAAATCAAAACTGCTACCAACAAAGACAGCAAGGTCTATGACCTCAACGGACGCGAGGTGAAGACCATGCACCACGGCAACGTCTACATCCTTAACGGTAAGAAAGTGCTGAAATAAGCTTTCAGACAGACAGAAAACGCAAGCAACTGTCTGACTATCAACTAAGAGACGAGAAAAGAAAACTTTACATCTTTTTGTCGCCAAAGAAAAATCCCGCATCTATTGTACACAGATACGGGATTTTTTCTTATCTTTGCAAATGAGTCTCCTTGCGTCAGCGAAGATTCTCCAAACCAAAATACTATAAAAGCCATCAGATGGAACAGCTATTGCACTACTGCTGGAAGCACAGGCTCTTCCCACTACAACAACTCAAGACCACCAGCGGACAAGACGTGGAGGTCATTGATCCGGGACTGCACAACCGAAATGCGGGTCCCGACTTCTTCAACGCTAAGGTGAAGATCGACGGCACGCTGTGGGTGGGAAACGTGGAGATCCACGACAAGTCGTCGGACTGGTATCTCCACGGACACGAGAAGGATGACCATTATAATAATGTGGTACTGCACGTCACGGGGAAGGCTGACACTGAGGTGAAGACCGCCAATGGCGATGTACTGCCGCAATTGGAGATGGAAGTGCCCGAGACGGTGGAAAGACACTACCAAGAGCTGTTGCAGGAAGACCAATACCCGCCCTGCTATCGCATCATCCCGCAACTATCACGGCTGACCGTTCACTCTTGGATGAGCGCGCTACAGACTGAGCGCCTCGAACAGAAGACAGAGAAGATACGCCAGCGCGTCGCCATTGCCAACGGCTCCTGGGAGCAGGCTTACTTCGTCACGCTGGCGCGAAGCTTCGGTTTCAGCATCAACAGCGAGGCGTTTGAGCAGTGGGCACTACACGTGCCACTGCATGACGTAGACCACCACCGCGATGATCTCTTCCAGATTGAGGCGATCTTCATGGGGCAGGCGGGAATGCTCAACACCGACGACATGCCGCAACGACACAGAAAGCAAGCTGAGGAAGACGAGTACTTTCAAAGGCTGAGACACGAATATCTCTATCTCGCTCATAAGTTTTCGTTGGAGCCCATCAGTGGACAGCGATGGCGCTTCCTAAGGCTGAGACCCCAGAACTTCCCAACGATACGCATCTCACAACTGGCCAACCTCTATTATCATCGCCGGACAGGACTGAGCCAACTCATTGACTGCAAGACGCTGAAAGAGGTGCAACAGCTCTTTGACACCGAGGCGACACCCTACTGGGAAACGCATTATACCTTCGGAACGGAAAGCAAGAAGGCTGAAAAACGACTGTCGAAAGACTCTGTCACCGTGTTGACGATCAACACGGTGGTGCCCATGCTCTTCGCTTACGGCAGACACAAAGAGGACGACAGACTCTGCGACCGCGCCTTCGACTTCCTGGAGGAGCTCAAAGCTGAGGATAACCATATCGTCAGAATGTGGAAACAATGCGGGCTCGACGTAGAAAACGCCGGTGACTCTCAGGCTCTCATCCAACTGAAAAACGAATACTGCGACCGCAAGGACTGCCTCCGCTGCCGATTCGGATACGAATACCTGAGAAATGTATAATGTATAGTGTATAAATAAAAATGAATAAATATCACGCAACACTCATGAAGTCTTATCTCTTCGAAACCCGTATGGAGGTGCGCGACTACGAATGCGACATCGAGGGTATCGTCAACAACGCCAACTATCTCCACTATACCGAACATACGCGCCACCGCTTTCTCCGTGCCCTCGGCGTGAGCTTTGCCGACCTGCACGAAAAGGGCGTGGACGCTGTCGTGGCAAGGATGCAACTGCAATTCAAGCGACCACTGAAATGCGACGATGAGTTTCGCTCGTGCCTCAACCTTCATAAGGAGGGCGTGCGCTATGTCTTTGAGCACGATATCTACCGTGCTTCCGACAACGCTCTCTGTTTCCATGCCGACACGGAACTGGTCACGCTCATCAACGGACGCCTCGGCGTGAGCAAGGACTACGACGATGCCTTTCTGCCTGTCATTGAGCGATTTGAAAAAGACGGCACGCCCCTCACTGCTTCTGACAACAATGTCTGTAAATAGCCTTTTTTCCTAAGCATGATCACTGAAGAGGAACTCATCAACACCATCATCCTGACACGTCTCAGCTACTTCCATCTCAACACGATGGTGGAACTCTATAAACAACTGGGCTCCGCCACTGAGATCATCCGGCAACGCGATCATCTCAAGACAACCTATCCCGGACTGCCTCAGCGCATTGCCGACGACCTGATGGATGCCGAAGCCATGCGACCAAGAGCCGTGGAGGAACTGGCTTATTGCAGAGAGCACGACATACAGATGCTCTGCCTCAACGACACGAACTACCCCAAGCGACTCACCGAATGCACAGATCCGCCACTCATGCTCTTCTACAAGGGAATGGCTGACCTCAACCGGCAACATGTCATCGCGGTGGTCGGCACACGCCACTGTACCACCTACGGACAGGATCTCATTCGTAGCTTCCTCGCAGACCTGAGCCGGCTGTGTCCCGACACACTGATTGTCAGTGGGCTGGCCTACGGTGTTGACATCCATGCACACCGTAATGCGCTGGAAAACAATATGGACACGGTAGGCGTGCTCGCCCATGGTCTCGACGAGCTCTACCCGCCGCGGCACCGCGACACAGCCAACGAGATGGTCTTTCACGGCGGACTGCTCACGGAATATATGACGCACACAAAGATCGACAAGCTCAACTTCGTGCGCCGAAACCGCATCACGGCAGGGCTCAGCGACGCCACCATCGTCGTGGAGAGCGCGAAGAAGGGTGGCGGACTCATCACAGCACGCATCTCAAGAGAGTACAACCGTGACGTCTTTGCTTTCCCCGGACCGGTAGGCGCGCCCTACAGTGAAGGTTGCAACCACCTGATCCGCGACAACGGAGCCGCACTGATCACTTCCGCAGTAGACTTCGTCAAGGCCATGGGATGGCAAGACGAACTGGAAATCAACCAAATGAGAAAGGCAGGAATAGAGCGGCAGATGTTCCCGGAACTCGACGAGGAGGAGCAAAAAATCACCACGCTGCTGCAAGCACAAAACGATCTGCCTGCTAACATCATCGCCGTAAAAACGGCACTGAATATCGGTACGATACAGGCAAAGCTGTTCTCTTTGGAGATGAAAGGAGTCGTCAAGCCCTATGCAGGAGGATTCTATCACTTGCTGAAATAGGTTTTCCCACTTTTTTTCGCTACCTTTGCACTCATATATGAAGATAGGAAACATTGACTTCGGTGAACGTCCGCTCTTCCTCGCTCCTATGGAAGACGTGACGGACGTAGGCTTCCGTATGCTCTGCAAACGGTTTGGGGCAGCGATGGTCTACACTGAGTTTGTATCTGCCGACGCTATCATCCGTAGCATCAAGTCCACTCTCGACAAGATGCACATCAATGATGAGGAGCGGCCGGTAGGCATTCAGATCTATGGAAAAGACGTGGACTCGATGGTCGAGGCGGCTAAAATCGTGGAATCGGTGCACCCCGACATCATCGACATAAACTTTGGATGCCCGGTGAAAAAGGTAGCCGGAAAAGGTGCGGGAGCGGGTATGCTCAAGAACATTCCGCTCTTGCTTGACATCACAAGAGAGGTTGTCAAAGCCGTAAAAACACCGGTAACCGTGAAGACGCGACTGGGATGGGACAAAGAAAACCTAATCATCACGGACTTGGCTGAACAGTTGCAGGACTGCGGCATACAGGCTCTGACCATTCACGGACGTACGCGCAGCCAGATGTATACCGGCAATGCTGACTGGACCTTGATAAAAGCGGTGAAAGACAACCCGCGTATTCATATCCCAATCATTGGCAATGGTGACATCACCACACCACAGGAGGCGGAAGAGGCCTTTGACAACTATGGTGTAGACGCTGTGATGGTGGGACGGGCTACCTTTGGTCATCCTTGGATATTCCAAGAGATGCGGCAATATATCGACGCCGAGAAGACTCGCCGGGAGGGAGGCACGCCTGCAGCACCCGCTGTCCTGACCATAGACGACAAGATCGACATCCTGGAAGAACAGCTGCGCATCAATGTGGAACGCATTGACGAGTACCGCGGTATCCTCCATACTCGCCGTCATCTGGCCGCTTCCCCGATCTTCAAAGGCATTCCCAACTTCCGACAAACACGCATCGCCATGCTCAGAGCAGAGACCGTCGAGGACCTCACCGACATCCTTGAGCAGTGCCGCGCCTACTTGAAAAGCGGAGAAGCGCAAGCGTAGAGCAGGGCAAAGACTAAAGAGCGAAGCCCTGAGCCCTGTGTCCCGTTTGCTTCTCTCTATCGCTGGGTTTCGTAAGTGGCTGCTGTGCAGCCGCCTCCCTCCTCCCCCTTTAACAAACAAGCAATCATCAACAAACAATGGCAGAAGACTTTGACATACATGAGGAAAAGCTCTCCTCAACAGAGAAAGAATTCGAGAATGCGCTGAGGCCCCTGCACTTCGACGACTTCAACGGTCAGCAGAAGGTAGTGGACAACCTGCGCATCTTCGTCGAGGCAGCCAAATACCGAGGCGAGCCTCTCGACCACACGCTTCTCTATGGTCCTCCTGGCCTGGGAAAGACGACTTTGAGCAATATCATCGCCAACGAACTCGGCGTAGGATTCAAGATTACTTCCGGTCCCGTCCTTGACAAACCGGGAGATCTGGCCGGAATCCTCACATCGCTGGAACCCAACGACGTGCTCTTCATCGACGAGATCCATCGACTGCAGCCCGTCGTGGAGGAATATCTCTACTCCGCCATGGAGGACTATCGCATTGACATCATGATCGACAAAGGGCCGTCGGCAAGAAGCATACAGATCGATCTGAATCCCTTCACGCTCATAGGAGCCACCACGCGCTCTGGTATGCTCACAGCACCTTTGCGTGCCCGCTTTGGCATTAACATGCACTTGGAGTACTACGACCCGGAGACACTGAAGAAAATCATCAAACGCTCGGCCATGCTACTCAAAGTGCCTATCGAAGACGATGCCGCCATGGAGATCGCACGGCGCAGCCGTGGCACGCCACGTATTGCCAATGGACTGTTGCGACGCGTGCGTGACTTCGCACAAGTGAAGGGCAACGGCACCATCACCTCAGCCATCGCACAGCTGTCGTTGGGCGCGCTGAACATCGACTCCTACGGTCTTGACGAGATCGACAATAAGATCCTACTGACTATCATCGACAAGTTTCGTGGTGGACCTGTCGGTGTCTCTACCATTGCCACTGCCATCGGCGAGGATGCCGACACGGTGGAGGAGGTCTATGAGCCGTTCCTGATCATGGAGGGATTTATCAAGCGTACGCCACGCGGACGCATGGCGACAGCACTGGCTTACGAGCACTTAGGCAGAAATATTCGCACGGCAAACCCAATGCAGCCTGAACTGTTCTGAATTGAAATAGAAATGGGAACTTATTATATAAGAAGTTGACTCATTATTATCGTGAAGGGTACCTATTATATATAAAGGAGTTGACTCATTATATGCAAGGAACGAGTTGAAAAAATACGAGAACTGAACTTGGATACGTCAAGTAGCCACTCATATTATTTTAAGGAAAATATTTAAAAGAAAGACCGTTTAGATTTACATAAAAGCAGAATGATGAGAATCAAAAAATACTTTATGACGCTGGCATTGGGCCTCTCGATGCTCTGTCCTGTGGCAGTGCAGGCTCAACGTATGCAAATCAATTTCGGACCGAACAGTCCTTTGCGCAAACTGCAAATAGCAGAGATGGCGATCAGCAATCTCTATGTCGACTCTGTCAACGAACAGAAGCTCGTTGAGGACGGCATCCGAGGCATGCTGGAAAAGCTCGACCCGCACTCCTCCTACTCGTCCGCCAAAGAAGCCAAAGCACTCTCAGAGTCGCTCAACGGCTCGTTTGAGGGCATCGGCGTGCAGTTCAACATCCAAGCTGACACCCTGCTGGTCATACAACCCGTGTCGAAAGGCCCGTCGGAAAAAGTGGGCATCATGGCCGGCGACCGCATCGTCAGCGTCAACGACACAGCAATTGCAGGCGTGAAAATGCCGCAGGAAGAGATCATGAAGCGTCTGCGTGGTCCTAAGGGCACGCACGTGAAGCTTGGAATTGTACGTCGTGGCATTGCCGGAACGCTGTTTTTCGATGTTGTCAGAGACAAGATCCCGGTGAAGACACTCGACGCCTATTATATGATCGAGCCACACGTGGGATATATCCGCATCGGTAGCTTCGGTGCCACCACCTACGATGAGTTTATGGCAGCGGTAAAAACGCTGAAAGGCCAAGGCATGAAAGACCTGATACTGGACTTGGAAGAGAACGGTGGAGGCTATCTGAATGCCGCCGTGGACATCGCCAACGAGTTCTTGAAGAAGAACGATCTGATCGTCTACACGATAGGCCGACGGGTGCCCAGAGAGGAATACAGGGCGAAAGGCAACGGACAGTTCCTGGACGGAAAGGTGATTGTACTCGTCAACGAGTTCACAGCCTCAGCAGCAGAGATCGTCACAGGTGCCATACAAGACCAGGATCGCGGCAAGGTCGTCGGCCGACGCAGCTTCGGCAAAGGCCTTGTGCAGCGCCCGATACCCTTTGCTGACGGCAGCATGATGCGTCTGACCATCGCTCACTACTACACTCCCTCAGGCCGTTGCATCCAAAAACCCTATAAAAAAGGGGATTTGAAGGACTATGAGATGGAACTGGATGACCGCTACAAACATGGGGAGCTCTATTCAGCCGACAGCATTCATTTTGCCGATTCACTGAAATTCTACACACTCCGCAAGCACCGCACCGTGTATGGCGGCGGTGGCATCATGCCAGACTACTTCGTGCCGCTCGACACAACATTGTACACACGCCTTCACAGACAGCTGATGGCGAAAGGAATCGTCATCAAGCATAACCTGAAATACGTTGACGATAACCGCAAGGAACTGAAGAGACGCTATCAACTCTTCAGTGATTTCCTGCAGCACTACACGGTGCCACAGACACTCATCGACAGTATCCTCGCAGACGGCAAGAAGCAGAAGATTGAGCCAAAAGACAACAAAGAACTCCAACAAACGCTTCCTTATCTCAAAACACAGCTAAAAGCACTCGTCGCAAGGGATCTCTGGGATATGAATGAATACTTTCAGATAATCAACGAAAAAAACAAAATTATCAGCAAAGCACTGCAAATAATAAGCAAAGAACAGTAACATACTGTCAACAATGTTTAAAACTATGTCTCAATCATTCACAATTTAAACATCATGTGCTGTTTTGAGAGAACAACAGGTGTAAAATCGTTGGTGGATAATTATTTAATGATTAAATTTGCTACATTAAATAACTATATAAAACAACGATTATGCCAAACCCGATTGACCTCGACGAGGCTCTCTTCCAGCGCATTGAATATTATATTGTCCATGAGAAGATGTTCCTCCAGCCACGCCTCTCGCGTGAAGATGTGACGAATCGGGTGTATGTGCCCAGAAACAAGTTTGGTCAGCTCTTCGTCCGCTTTGCAGGCACCAACTTTGTCAACTACGTCAACAACCTCCGGCTGGACTATGCCGTGAGGCTGCTCAAAGAGCATCAAGAATACTCTGTTGAAGCCGTAGCACGCGAATGTGGCATCCCAGCACCACAGACGTTCTACCGGATCTTCGTAAAGAAATACGGCATGACACCCACAGAATACAGAAAGAAATAACAAAAGTGCCCCGCTCTCCAAATAGGAATGCGGGGCTCTTTCTTTATGAATGAGACGGAGAAATCAGCGTGAGATCATACGCTATAAAAACCGACACAAACGTGCCATAGAACCTTTATAGACGCGCTGTAAAGCTATAAACGCTATGCAATAAAGACTTGCAGGCTTACTGGGAAACAGCAAGGGAGACGTAAGCTGAGCGAGCCGATACATTGTCAACCCAGATATGTAGGAAGCATGGCCAAAGCCTTGTCCTCATTGGCTTCCATGATCTCGCGCTCACCAGGCCCTTTGTCGTTGATGCCACAGAGATGCAGAATGCCATGAATAATGACGCGATGCAACTCATCATCGTAGGCCTTGCCAAACTGCTCAGCATTGCTGCGCACCGTGTCCAGCGAGATGACGATGTCACCATTGATTACATCACCCTCGTCATAGTCAAACGTGATGATGTCGGTGTAGTAGTCATGGCCAAGATACTGGTTGTTGACCTCAAGAATCTTCTCGTCGCTGACAAACATATAGCCGATCTCTCCTACCCGCCGGCCATAGGTGGCTGCTACTGCTTTGATCCAAGCCGTGGTAGAACGATGATTGAACTCCGGCATCTTCACGCCGTCTGACTGATAACTAATCATATTGTTGTGGATTAAAAGTCGAAATAATCAATGAATATCCGTGATGTATTCTAAAAACATCTATCATATATTGTAAGGACATCCGTTATATGCTCTAAAAACGCCTGTTGTATGCAACGTACGGAACCCAAGCATTAGATGACCTTTCAAGCACTCTATTTCCGTTTCTTCCCTCCCGGCAACATCCATGAAGCATCTTTATGGAAGTGGACCAGCTCGCGATAAGCAGTGGAGGAGATGCTTGTCATCTCCGGACTGGCGTAGATCAGCAGGGTCTCCAAACCGCCTAACTTACGATTGTAGTCGGCCTGCACACGCTCATATTCGAAGTCTTGTACCGACCTGACGCCTTTGACGACATAATGCGCTCCGACGCGCTGAGCGAGGTCTACGGCTAAATCATTATAAGGTATCACCTCGATACGTTTCTCACCGCTGTAGAGCCTCTGAATGGCGTTTACGCGCTCTTCTATTGAGTAGGCATGTTGCTTGCGGGGATTATCCCCTACTCCAATGACCAATTTGTCGAATAGCGGCAATGCCCGCCGCACGATTTCGTCGTGCCCTATCGTAAACGGATCAAAGGAACCTACAAACAGACCTATCCGTTGTTTCTGATCTTGATTCATAAACCGTCATATCCTCCTTCCCTTTGTGGTATCATATACTTTTCTTTGCCCTGGTTGATTAGAGACATCATCCGTTTTTAAAAGGAGCATCTTCTATGTTGATAACAGACATCATCCGTTTTTTAGAAGATACATCACCCTTTTTATCAGTGCAGATGCCTTTATTCTCCGTCATCGACATTTGTCTCTTCCCCCTCGGGCTTGTCCTCCTCGATCACCAAATTGTCAATGATGAAGTTCTGACGCTCCATGGTATTCTTGCCCATGTAGTATTCCAGTAGCTTCTGCACTTGGTCGTTTTTGTGCAAGGTGACCTGCTCGAGTCGGATGTCCGGGCCGATGAAATGCGCAAACTCATCGGGCGAGATCTCACCCAATCCTTTGAATCGTGTGATCTCCGGGTCGGGTCCAAGGTCGCGAATCGCGTCAAGACGCTCTTGCTCGGTATAGCAATAACGGGTGATGAAGTCGCTTTTCTTCTCATTCTTCAGCAGTTTGGCATCTGCGTTAGCGATGACTTGCTTGTTCTTGATCTTAGAGCGACGGTTGCGAACACGGAAGAGTGGCGTCTGCAAGACATAGACATGGCCCTTCTTGATCAGCTCGGGATAGAACTGCAAGAAGAAGGTGATGACCAACAAACGGATGTGCATACCATCGACATCGGCATCGGTAGCCACAATCACTTTGTTATATCTGAGATCATCAAGCCCGTCCTCGATGTTCAAGGCTGCTTGAAGGAGGTTGAACTCTTCATTTTCATAGACCACCTTTTTAGAGAGTCCGAAGCAATTGAGAGGCTTTCCTCTCAGTGAGAAGACAGCCTGCGTGTTGACGTCGCGGCTCTTGGTGATACTACCACTTGCGGAATCTCCTTCGGTGATAAAGATGGAAGATTCCTCCTTGCGGTCGTCGCGGACATCACAGAAATGAATGCGACAGTCGCGAAGTTTGCGGTTGTGGAGATTGGCTTTCTTGGCGCGTTCACGTGCCAACTTGGTGACACCGGCCATTGCCTTACGTTCCCGCTCACTTTCCTTGATCTTGTTTTCCAGTACGTCAGCGACATCCTCTTTATGGATATGCAGGTAGTTGTCGACCTCACGCTTGATGAAGTCACCGACATACTTGTTGATGGTCTCGCCCCCTGGTTCCATGAGTGTAGAGCCAAGCTTGATCTTTGTCTGACTCTCAAACACGGGTTCTTCCACGTTGATGGCGATAGCGGCAACGATACCATTGCGGATATCGGTGTACTCGTAATTCTTATCAAAGAATTCCTTAATCGTTTTGGCAATATGCTCTTTGAAGGCACTCTGATGCGTACCGCCCTGTGTGGTATGCTGTCCGTTGACAAAGCTATGATACTCCTCGCCATACTGATTGGTATGGGTAAAAGCGATCTCTATGTCTTCTCCCTTGATATGTACGATGGGATAGAGCGGATCGACCGTCATATTGTCAACCAGCAAGTCCTCCAAGCCGTTGCGGCTCTTGATGCGCCGCCCGTTGTACATGATTGTCAGACCAGAGTTGAGGTAGGTGTAGTTGCGGAGCATGGTCTCCACAAACTCGTCATGGAATGAATAGTTCTTAAACAGCGTATCGTCAGGACGGAAGAAGATATAGGTTCCATTCTCGTCCTGAGTGTCTTCGGTATGGTCTTCTTTCAGTACGCCTTTCTCAAAAACCAGGCAGCGCACCGTACCGTCGCGATAGCTCTTCACCTCAAAGCGGGAACTCAAAGCATTGACGGCCTTGACACCGACGCCATTCAATCCCACGCTTTTCTTAAAAGCCTTGGAATCGTATTTACCTCCTGTATTGAGCACAGAGACAGCCTCTACAAGTTTGCCTTGAGGGATGCCACGTCCATAGTCACGGACAGACACACTCAGATTGTCGATGATATCCACTTCTATGCGGTCCCCGGCATGCATCTTGAACTCATCGATGGAGTTGTCGATGACTTCCTTCAACAACACATACACGCCATCTTCAGGCAGCGAGCCGTCGCCCAAGCGCCCGATATACATACCGGGACGCGTACGCACATGCTCCATATCACTGAGGTGGCGTATGTTATCATCAGTGTAAGCCACTGTGGGCTGTTCTTGCGAACTGTTGTTATTATTTTTATTTTCAGACATTTAGTTATAGATAGGATGAGGGGTTAAAGACAATTGCATCAGCCGATGGCTTTGCGATAGCAACGGCGACGCTTATGATTGATATGTTCCAACGCGCTCCACTGGCTTTGCACGCCACTGTTGCTTTCCATCTCCACCTGCGATTCTCCCCACTTGATACCATAGTTGATGTATCTTGGGATCAGATCGGCGAAGAGCAGTGCGTTGGCTCCTTTGGAGCGGTATTCGGGACGGAAGCCGATGAGCAACAGGTCCACGCCGTCGGTCTTGTGGAATTTGGCCGCTCTGAGCACATGCCACCAGCCAAATGGCAGCAAGCGTCCACGATGGCACTTCTGCATGGCGTGCGACATCGAAGGCATGGTGATGCCTACTCCGGCGATGCGGTCATTGTTGTTGCCGTCGACAATCACCGTTACGAGATTGAGATCCAAAGCTGGCATATACGACTTGACGTATTGATCGATCTGCCGCTCAGTAAGTTCCACAAAGCCATACAGGTCTTTATACGTCTCGTTGATGACGCGGAACACCTCATGGGCATAGCCGTTGCGGATGTCTGCCTTGGTGATCTTCTTCACATGCAGATTGTATCGCTTCTCCACAATCGCGGCGAGCTTCTCATATTTCTCGGGCACCTTATCAGGCACGGGCATGTAATACTCTACATAGTCGTTGTCTTTCTGCCAACCTCCCAGCTTTTCCATGTGCTCGGGATAGTAAGCATAGTTGTAGATGGTAGGCATGGTGCCGAGCTTATCAAAGCCCCAGGTGAGCATGCCTTCAGGGTCGAGGTCAGTGAAACCAAGCGGACCGACAACAGAGTTCATGCCTTTCTTGCGGCCATATTCAGCCACAGCGTCGAGCAAGGCCTGGCTTACCTCTGTATCATCAATGAAGTCGATCCACCCAAAACGCACGTCCTTGACATTCCAACGCTCATTGGCGCGATGGTTGATAATGGCAGCCACACGGCCAGCCAGCTTTCCATCCTTGTAAGCAAGGTAATATTCTGCCTCACAGAAGTCAAAAGCCACATTCTTGTCTCTGCGTAGTGTTGCCATCTCATCAATGAACAGATTGGGCACATCGTAGGGGCAACCTGCATAAAGGTCATAGTGGAAGTCTATAAATGTGGCGAGCTCTTTGCGTGTCTCTACCTTTTTAATTTCAACGGACATGAATGAATCTCTTATATTTAATAATTAAAGACTTGCAAAGTTAGTGATTTTAAGTCAAATAGCAAAAGGTATTGACCAAATTAACAATTTCTATTCTATAGGCCGACCTCTGCCTTCTGCCATTAAGAAACCACGTCTATCGAGCATCGAGAAGCCACGCCACGCTGTTGCAGGAAAGACGAAACTCACCTGCAATAAAGCATAGGCAGAGGTGCAGGAGAAGCGTAGCACTATTACAGCATTATGAGACAGGCTGACACAAAAACAAGAGATGCTTGCGCCGGATGGTGGTAGCAAATATATAGCTATTGCCCCCATCGCGCAGACGAAGCCGTTTACGAAGCTCCACAGCGGTCATGGGAAAGTTGCGCACAGCCACGTTGGCCTGGCCAACGTCTTTCAGCGTCTGTTTCACCTCGCGCTTATTAAGCGATGAAATGGCTAAGATTTCAAACTGGCGGCCGGGGAAAGCAGAAATCATCTCGTGCGAAAGGAACAGATGAGAATTGGCATCTGCCATATCCAAATCATATCTCGCACACAGTTCCGGGAAACATCCCGCCTTCATCAGACTTGCATTTGGAGCATATAAGAAACGGTAGTCCTGTAGCTGCTCTGCATTGCAATAGCGGACGTCAGCCGGCTTCTCTTCCTCCGCATGATACGTAAACGTCTCGCCATCATTGACGCAGGTCACCGTCAACGGATGCTGATGATGCGTAGCCACCACCAGCAACTCTTTGCACTCATTATGTACAGAGAGTATATGTACGTCAAAGAACACGGCTTGCGAAGTGGCTTTTCTCAGTTGTCTAATTGCCTCATGCCAGTCAAGCATCGGTGAAAGTTTCATCATCACGCCCATAGACAACGACATCATTCTGTCAAAAAGCTGCAACACATCAGGCGTACAAGCCTCCAGTCCGGCGACCTTTCTGCCCTGCACATCACGACGGGCCGGATCAATGAAAAAGAGCCGCTGAACGTCATCCTGCAAGCCTGCAAGATACTTCGTGCTGTCGTCGTTGACAACAACAGCATCGGACAGGCCCAAAAGAGGCATATTATGGCGCGCCAGACGGCACAAACGCTCGTCACGCTCCACATATACCGCTTTACCAAAAACTTGCGCCAGAAACGAGAAATCAACACCCCAGCCGCCCGTGAGATCCACGAGAGTCGTCGTCTTTCGCTGTTCTCCGAGTATCTCCGCGATAAGTCGCTGCTTATATTCCGCCGTCGTCTGCGAACTACACTGCTCCATATTGAGGTGAGGAGGGTAGATAATATCCTTGCAAGCAGCCCATCGTGGCACCTTCTCTTTGGCCTTTTTCCACCCTGCAATCTGGTCCAGCACATAGGGCATATCCACCTCAGGATACTTGTTGGCCTGAAGCGCAAGTTGTCTCACGTCATCCTCACGATGCTGCAAAACGAAGTCAGATGTTACAAATTTACACATAAATTATTCAAAAAAGCTACATTTATTATCAGATAACGCAAAAACATCGCAAAATATTTGGTGATCTCAAATATATTTTCTATATTTGCAATGTGAAACTTTATATCCAATCATTAAATAAAGACCATGAAAACAAGTAGTAAAAACCTAGCTGGCATCTTCCAAGAGGAAGACATCCAAAGGAAAAAGAACGAAGAAGAAAGTTTCTGCCAAAAGCTTGGCGGAGAGGTATGGTATCAGTAAGTATTAATTCAATCCTATTGAAGAAACAGAGCGAGGGCCGATCCGGTGAGGGTCGGCCCTCGTTGTTTTATGTATAAAAAGGAGCGCTATATATATAATATAAGGAGTCCAGCCTACGCATGGACTCCTTATTTATATATAGGCACGACTTAGTCAGCAATGAAAGCAAGGCTTAGTCAGCCATGAAAATCGCGTCTTAGTCAGCCAACTTAGCCTTGATGAACTCGCGGTTGAGACGTGCGATGTTGGCGATAGACTCATTCTTCGGGCACTCAGCCTCGCAGGCGCGGGTGTTGGTGCAGTTGCCGAATCCGAGCTCCTCCATCTTAGCGACCATAGCCTTAGCACGCTTTGCAGCCTCAGGACGGCCTTGTGGCAGCAGAGCGAGCTGGCTCACCTTAGAGCTGACGAAGAGCATGGCAGATCCATTCTTGCAGGCTGCTACGCAAGCGCCGCAGCCGATGCAGGTAGCACAGTCCATAGCCTCGTCGGCATCCTGCTTAGGAATAAGGATGGCATTGGCATCCTGAGCCTGACCTGTACGCACAGAAGTGTAGCCACCAGCGGCGATGATCTTGTCAAAAGCAGAGCGGTCGACCATGCAGTCCTTGATAACAGGGAAGGCAGCAGAACGCCACGGCTCCACCGTGATCACGTCGCCGTCGTGGAAGCGGCGCATGTAGAGCTGACAGGTAGTAGCGCCCTGAGCAGGTCCGTGAGGATGGCCGTTGATATAGAGCGAACACATACCGCAGATACCCTCGCGGCAGTCGTGGTCAAAGACGAACGGCTCCTTGTTGGCCTCGATGAGCTGCTCGTTGAGGATGTCCAGCATCTCCAGGAAAGAGGTGTCGCCGGGGATATCCTTCATCTCAAAGGTATCAAAGTGACCCTCAGCCGTAGGGCCATTCTGACGCCATACTTTCAGTGTGAATGAAATATTTGTATCCATTGTCTTGATTCCTTAATTAAGATTTATAGTTTCTCGTCTGAACCTTGATGTACTGGTAGTTCAGGTCTTCCTTGAGCAGTTCAGGAGCCGTCTCGTCAGAGCCGTTGTACTTCCAGCAAGCCACATACATGTAGTTCTCATCATCACGCTTAGCCTCACCGTCCTCGGTCTGGCTCTCCTCGCGGAAGTGTCCGCCGCAGCTCTCGTTGCGGTTCAGGGCATCGTAAGCGATCAGCTCGCCCATGGTGATGAAGTCACGCAGGTGGATAGCCTTGTCAAGCTCTACGTTCAGACCCTCGCGAGAGCCAGGGATGCGCACGTGCTCGTCGAACTCTACGCGGATGTCCTTGAGCATCTTCAGAGCCTTTTCCAGTCCCTCCTTATTACGTGCCATACCGACATAGTTCCACATGATGCCGTAGAGCTTCTTGTGGATAGAGTCGACACTCTGGTCGT
Source organism: Hallella absiana (assembly GCF_025457485.1). Lineage (NCBI taxonomy): Bacteria > Pseudomonadati > Bacteroidota > Bacteroidia > Bacteroidales > Prevotellaceae > Hallella > Hallella absiana. The sequence goes on along the minus strand of NZ_JAMXSP010000015.1, from coordinate 32,907 downwards.
GGAACTTAGTGTTCATCAGACGATGCATCTCAGCTTCCACGCCTTTTTCTGCCTCCTCGAACTCAGGACGGTCGGTGCTGTACAAAGGCACAGTGATCTGGTCAGAGAGATAGTTCTGCAAAGTATAAGGAATCACGAAGTAGCCGTCGCTCAAGCCCTGCATCAAAGCAGAGGCACCCAGACGGTTAGCACCGTGGTCAGAGAAGTTGCACTCACCCAGAGCGAAGAGGCCCTTGATGGAAGTCTGCAACTCATAGTCTACCCACAGACCACCCATGGTATAGTGGATAGCGGGGAAGATCATCATCGGGTTGTCATGCGGATCCACGTCGGTGATCTCCTGATACATGTCGAAGAGGTTGCCATAACGCTGGTCTACAACGTCGCGGCCCAGGCGCTGGAAAGCCTCGGAGAAATCGAGGAACACAGCCAGACCGGTGTTGTTCACGCCATAGCCCTTGTCGGTACGCTCCTTAGCGGCACGGGAAGCCACGTCACGAGGTACGAGGTTACCAAAGGCAGGATAGCGGCGCTCCAAGTAGTAATCGCGGTCTTCCTCAGGAATGTCGCGGCCCTTGATCTCACCACGCTGGAGTTTCTTGGCGTCCTCCAATTTTTTCGGTACCCAGATACGGCCATCGTTACGCAGTGACTCAGACATCAGCGTCAGCTTACTCTGCTTGTCACCGTGTACAGGAATACAGGTCGGGTGAATCTGAACGAAACAGGGGTTAGCGAAGTAAGCACCCTTGCGGTATGCCTGCAGGGCAGCGGTGCAGTTGCAACCCATGGCGTTGGTGGAGAGGAAGTAGGTGTTGCCGTATCCGCCGGTAGCGAGGCAGACAGCGTGAGCAGAGTAGCGCTCGAGTTTTCCGGTTACCAGATTCTTGGCAATGATACCGCGTGCGCGACCGTCGATGATGACGATGTCCTCCATCTCGGTACGCGTGTGGAGCTCTACAGTGCCGCGGTTGACCTCTTTCATCAAAGAGGAGTAAGCACCGAGCAGCAACTGCTGACCGGTCTGACCCTTGGCATAGAACGTACGGCTGACCTGCACACCACCGAAAGAGCGGTTGGCGAGCATGCCACCATACTCACGTGCGAAAGGCACACCCTGTGCGACGCACTGGTCGATGATGTTTGCGCTGACCTCTGCCAAACGATAGACGTTGGCCTCGCGTGCGCGATAGTCACCACCTTTGATTGTATCGTAGAACAGACGGTAGACGCAGTCACCGTCGTTTTGGTAGTTCTTTGCAGCATTGATACCACCCTGGGCAGCGATAGAGTGAGCGCGGCGGGGTGAATCCTGGATGCAGAAGTTAATCACGTGGAAGCCCATCTCACCTAAAGAGGCTGCTGCGCTGGCACCAGCCAAGCCGGTACCCACGACGATAATGCTCAGCTTACGCTTGTTGGCGGGGTTGACCAGTTTCTGATGTGCTTTATAGTTGGTCCATTTTTCAGCCAAAGGGCCTTCAGGAATCTTAGAATCTATTTGTGACATAATTAGTTGATGCTAATGATAAATGATGTAAGGAATCGGATTTAAGCATTGCACATGCTGGGGGCAAAGCCGAGCCAGAAGGACAGAATCAAGAAGGCGAAGACGGCCATCAGGATGGTGACATACACCAGACCGATGCACTGCCAGCGCTTCAACCAGATCTTGCCGCTCCATCCCAGTGTCTGCATAGCACTCCAGAAGCCATGAGAGAGGTGGAACCAGATGGCGCAGATCCAGATCAGATACAGGATAGAGAACACAGGATTGGAGAAAGTGTCCTGAATCCAAGCGAATCCGTCGGCAGGATCATGTGCTACCTCGATGCCGGCAAGCTCTGCAAACATCATGTGTCCCCAGAAGTTGTACAGGTGGAGCACGATGCCGATGAGGATGATCAGACCGAGCACGAGCATGTTCTGCGAAGCCCAGCTCACCTCAGGACGGCGGCTTGTCACCTCATAGCGCTGCTCGCCACGTGCGCGACGGTTCTGTGCTGTCAGGATGAAGGCATAGACGATGTGACACACGGCCAAGAATGCCAGGCCCAAAGTACCAGCCACTGCATACCAGTTGCTTCCCAAAAGACCACAAATCGTGTTGTACGCATCCCCAGAGAAGAATGCGGCAACATTCATGCAGCAGTGGAAAGTCAAGAATAGAATAAGGCAGATGCCGGTCACCGACATCACAACTTTTCTACCAATCGGAGAATTGATTAACCACATAAATGATTGACTTTTAATTATTTAACTGTTAGATAAATCCGATATAAATATATTGAAGCATCTTTATGAGCACGACATGACGCCCTCCTATACCTTATATATAGTAGACGCTGCCGTTTTCAATATGCAAAAATACTATATTTTGGCGATAATTCAAAGTAAAAGCGATAAAAATTGAATTTAATTTCTTACTTTTGCCAAAAAAGACAAAAACATGGAATTAAACTATGATGTCATCGTCATCGGCGGAGGACATGCCGGATGCGAGGCTGCTACGGCAGCCGCCAACATGGGTGCCAAGACGCTGCTGGTGACGATGGACATGAACAAGATTGGTCAGATGAGTTGCAACCCTGCCGTTGGTGGTATTGCCAAAGGACAAATCGTGAGGGAAATCGATGCCCTCGGCGGACAGATGGCAAAGGTCACGGACGCTACCGCCATACAGTTTCGTATGCTCAACCGCGGCAAAGGTCCTGCCGTGTGGTCACCGCGCGCACAGTGCGACAGAGGTAAGTTTATCTGGAGGTGGCGGTCTACTCTTGACTGCACCCCTAACCTTGACATCTGGCAAGACCAGGCCGACGAGCTGCTCGTAGAGAATGGAGAAGCTGTCGGCGTGCGCACGATATGGGGCGTGGAGATTCGCGCAAAGAGTGTCATCATCACTGCAGGCACCTTTCTCAACGGTTTGATGCACATCGGACGACACAAAGTTCCGGGCGGACGCTGCGCCGAACCCGCCGTTGCCCACCTGACGGAGTCCATCACACGATGGGGCATCCGATCCGCAAGAATGAAGACCGGTACACCCGTGCGACTCGACAAGCGCACGATACACTTCGAAGATACTGAGCGGCAAGACGGCGAGGCAGACTTCCATCAGTTCAGCTACATGGCACCACACCGCATTTTGAAGCAACTGCCCTGCTGGACTTGCTACACCAACAAGAGTGTGCACGACATACTGAAAGCCGACCTCGACAACTCTCCGCTGTTCAACGGACAGATACAGTCCACCGGTCCGCGCTACTGCCCGAGCATAGAGACGAAGCTCGTCACCTTTCCCGATAAGGACCAGCACCCGCTGTTCATAGAACCGGAAGGCGAAGACACCAACGAGATGTATCTCAACGGCTTCTCATCCTCCATGCCGATGGAGACACAGCTGCGCGCACTTCGGCAGATTCCCGCACTGCGCGACGCGAAGGCTTACCGCCCCGGCTATGCCATCGAATACGATTACTTCGATCCCACGCAACTCGAGCACTCGCTGGAGTCAAAGGTGATCAAAGGACTGTTCTTTGCCGGACAAGTCAACGGTACGACGGGATATGAGGAAGCCGGAGGCCAAGGCACCGTGGCAGGAATCAACGCAGCCATCCACTGCGGAGGCGGCGAACCCTTCGTGATGGGCAGGGACGAAAGCTACATCGGTGTACTCATTGATGACCTGACGACGAAAGGTGTCGACGAGCCTTACCGTATGTTCACCTCAAGAGCCGAGTACCGCATCCTCCTCAGACAGGACGATGCCGATGCCCGACTGACGGAGAAATCCTATCATTTAGGGCTGGCCACACGCGAACGTCTTGACTGGTGGTTGCAGAAAAAAGCGGGTATCGACCAAATTATCAACTATTGCAGTACCACAAACGTGAAACCGCGCGACATCAATGGCGCGCTGGAAGCCCTCGGATCCACCCCACTCCATTTCGGTTGCAAGATTTCAGACCTTGTCGCACGCCCGCAGTTATCGCTAAAAAATCTCGCTGAAGTATTGCCCGAACTGAAAGCTGTGCTCGAATCTCCCGAGAACAGAAAAGAAGAAATTGCAGAGGCTGCTGAAATCAAGATGAAATACAAGGGATATATCGAGCGCGAGAAAATCGTAGCAGACAAGATGCACCGCTTAGAAGGCATCAAGATTCGCGGTCATTTCAAGTACAGCGAGATTCAGGAAATCAGCACCGAAGGCCGTCAGAAACTTGAGCACATCGATCCGGAAACACTTGCTCAGGCCAGCCGCATACCGGGTGTATCGCCAAGTGACATCAATGTGCTGCTCGTGATGATGGGAAGATAAGGCGAGCTGCTGACTTTCTCCTGTCAGAAGATCAATCGAATGGAAACCACAAACGTTCCACGTGAAACCGAGAAACAGGTAAGATATTGAAATAAAACCACTTAATCATTAAAGTAAAACGTAAAAGATGAACAAACAAATCCTACTGGATAATCTGCGCGTCATACCCGACTGGCCGATTAAAGGAGTTCATTTTCGGGATGTGACAACGATGTTTAAGAGTCCCGAATGTATTCAAGAACTAAGTAATGCCATGTATGATTTATACAAGGACAAAGGCATTACGAAGATCGTGGGCATCGAGAGCAGAGGCTTCGTCCTCAGTTCTGCTGCTGCCTATCTTCTTCACGCGGGCATCGTGCTTTGCCGTAAGCCCGGCAAGCTGCCCTGTGAGACGATTCAGCAAAGCTACGCCAAAGAGTACGGTGTCGATACAATCGAGATCCATAAAGACGCGATCACGCCTGACGACGTGGTGCTGCTTCACGATGATCTCCTTGCTACGGGTGGCACCATGAAGGCTGCTTGCGACCTCGTAAAGAAGTTCCATCCCAAAAAGATCTATTGTAACTTCATCATAGAGTTGCAGTCGGAATTTCCCCACGCACGCGACATCTTCGACAAAGACATCGAAGTCACAAGTCTCCTGCAATTCTGACAGACTCCAAAATCACAAAGCCAAGACCGCCAAAACGGTCTTGGCTTTTTAGCCTATAAACGTTGAAACATTGACAGAGACCGCATCTTTGCGCCACACCGCACAAAATAGCAAGGAGAAGCGCAGCCGTTTGGGGGCTAACGCACGATTCTGTCAAACAGAGATCATAGGCTTATAGTATTCGTTCCACGTGAAACTGGCAACGTGCTTATATATAGTAGATAAAGGTAAAGACGACCATGACAAGAGAAGAAAACGACGAGAGACTGGCACGACTCAAGAACATTGTGCTCAACATGCCTGAGAAACCGGGCTCCTATCAATTCTATGACAAGGATCATGTCATCATATATGTAGGTAAGGCAAAGAAGCTTAAGAGTCGTGTCTCCACCTATTTCCATAAAGAGGTAGACCGCTTTAAGACCAAGGTACTGGTGAGCAAGATAGAAGACATCAGCTATTCGGTTGTCAACAGCGAGGAAGACGCTTTGCTGCTCGAGAACGCACTCATCAAGAAATATAATCCTCGCTACAACGTGCTGCTCAAGGACGGTAAGACCTATCCCAGCATCTGCATGACCAACGAATACTTTCCCCGTATCTTCAAGACACGCCACATCAACAAGCGCTACGGCACTTACTTTGGTCCGTTTCCCCATATCTCTGCCATGTACAACGTGCTGGAGCTCATCAAGAAGGTGTTCAAGCCTCGTTCCTGCCGTCAGCCTATCACCCGCGAAGGCGTGGATCTGCACAAATACAAGCCTTGTTTGGAATATCATATCCACAACTGTGAGGGGTGCTGTATCGGCAAACAAAGCTATGAAGACTACCAAGAGAACATGCGGCAGGCCCGCGAGGTGCTCAAGGGCAACACACGCGCACTCAGCGAATGGGTCTATACACGCATGATGGCCAACGCAAAACTGCTGAAGTTTGAGGAAGCAGAGCGTCTCAAACAGCGTTATCTGCTCCTGCAGGAGTTCGTCTCAAAGAGTGAGGTCGTCAGTCACACGATCAACGACGTCGACGTGTTCACCATCACAGACGACGATCAGCAGAAGAACGCCTTCATCAACTATATCCACGTCACCAACGGCACGATCAACCAAAGCTTCACCTATGAATATAAGCGCAAGCTGGAGGAGACCGACCAGGACCTGCTACTGCAAGCCATACCAGAGATTCGTGAGCGCTTCAAAAGCAAGGCGAAGGAGATCATCGTGCCCTTTGAGATGGACTGGACACTGCCTGATGCTACCTTCACCGTGCCGCAACGGGGTGATAAACACCACCTTTTAGAGCTTTCGGAGATGAACGGAAAGCAATATAAGTTCGACCGTCTGAAACAAAGCGACAAGCTCAATCCTGAGCAGAAACAGACGCGGCTGATGAAAGAACTGCAAGACCGGTTGCAACTGCCCAAACTTCCCTACCAGATAGAGTGCTTCGACAACTCCAACATCTCCGGTACGGATGCCGTAGCAGCTTGCATTGTCTACAAAGGCATGAAGCCCTCCAAGAAAGACTACCGCAAGTATAACATCAAGACGGTGGTAGGCCCCGACGACTATGCTTCCATGCAGGAGGTGGTACGCCGCCGCTATGGTCGCATGAAAGAGGAAGGTACGCCCCTTCCCGACCTCATTATCACTGATGGCGGAAAGGGGCAGATGGATGTCGTCAGGGAAGTTGTGGAGGATGAGCTCCACTTGCAGATCCCCATCGCAGGCCTTGCCAAGGACGACCGTCACCGCACCAACGAACTGCTCTACGGCTTCCCGCCACAGGTGATCGGTCTGAAGACCGACTCAGAGCTTTTCCGTGTGCTTACACAGATACAGGATGAGGTGCACCGCTTCGCCATCACCTTCCACCGCGACAAGCGTTCCAAACACGCCCTGCACTCTGAGCTCGACGACATCAAAGGCATTGGCAGCAAGACTGCCGAAGCCCTGCTCAAGGCCTTTAAGACTGTAAAGAGCATCAAGGGAGCAACGCTTGAGCAGCTTGCCACCGCCATCGGACCCGCCAAAGCTCAGCTGGTTTATGACCACTTCCAGGAAGGACAACAAGGAGAAGAAGCGTAAAGAGGTCCCTTGGGTAAGCGATTGCTTACCCAAAGGCTTCCCACTTTACTTGTCCCAAGTCCCGATTCGTACTTGCCTGAAGGGCCCTACCTTACTTGTAAGCATAAGAACTGAACCCAAGGAGAAAAAGCCGCAACCGTCCATAAAGGTCTCCGACAAAGGAACTGCGACAAAAACAGGAAATTACAACTACCTGATTATCAATATATTAGTAGTCTGTACACTTACACATCACGTTTTTTCATCCATACTTCTAACCATGTATTGCCATACTCCCAACTTATATGGTGCCCCGTAAGAGCTGTATTTAATTTACTTTTTTATTGACAAAAACATATTCGCAAAAGGTTTTATTCTAGAGTGAAAAACCAAGTGAAAAGACAATTCAACCGAACTAAAACTAACAAAAAAACTGTTTTTGAGTATCAAACCACTGTGTTTACTTCGTCATCACACTTGTTTTTGCCTATCAAAGCACTGAGATGACCTTGTCATCTCAGTGCTTTGATGAAAAATTCTCTAGAGAATTTTTCATCAAACAACCCTTTTGTACTTTGCCCCAAATGGTCTATTTTATAAGATGTTATAAATCAGCACTTTATAAAAAACGCTCATTTCGCGCGAAATCGCACGAAAATAGAGTTTCGTGAAAAAGAATCGATTCTCAGAGGCGCAAAATTGTCAGTTTCCAAGACATTTCGGCAAAGAATGAAAAAACGAGGACGATAGAGAATTGAAAGCCGTTGGGATCTATGATGAAAAGCGAATTAAACACAAAAAAGAAGGACTTTGAGCACAAGACAAAGCCGTTGAATATAAGACGAAGCCCGTTGAGTCAAAACGTGACGCCCAACCAATGGAGCGATCACCAAGTAGATTTTCGGTCAAAATCATCGTAGTATGGAATAAATTGCTTAAATTTGTAGGTTGCAAAACAAGAAGTAAGACAATCATGAGAATCGTAATACAGCGCGTCAGCCATGCTTCGGTGACAATAGAGGGCAAAGTGAAGTCCAGCATCGGCCGTGGTTACCTCATCCTCCTGGGTATCGGCAGCGACGACGGCGAGGAGGACATCCAGTGGCTGGTGAAGAAGATCATTGGCCTGCGCGTCTTCGACGATGCCAATGGCGTGATGAACCTCAGCATAGGCGACGTGGGCGGTGACATCATCGTCGTGAGCCAGTTCACGCTTATGGCAAGCACGAAGAAAGGCAACCGTCCCAGTTGGATCAAAGCTGCGCCCCACTCCATCTCCATCCCCCTCTATGAGCGTTTCTGTAAAGTGCTGCAAGAGGCTTTCGGCAAGCCGATCGGCACAGGAGAGTTTGGTGCTGACATGAAGGTGGAACTGCTCAACGACGGACCCGTGACCATCTGCATGGACACAAAAAACAAGGAATAAAACCATTAAATGTCGCTCCGGACATAAGATACCGGAGCCAGCGATAAGACAACAATATATGGAGAACAAAACGATAACCCTTGAAGAGGCACAACAGCAGGTAGACAGCTGGATCAAGACTTATGGCGTGCGCTATTTCAGCGAGCTGACCAATATGACCGTCCTCACTGAGGAAGTCGGTGAGCTCGCCCGTGTGATGGCCCGCAAATACGGCGACCAGAGCTTCAAACCGGGCGAGAAAGACAACCTCGGCGAGGAGATGGCTGACATCTTCTGGGTACTCTGCTGCCTGGCCAACCAAACCGGCGTGAACCTCTCTGAGGAGTTCAGGAAAAGCATAGAAAAGAAGACTCAGCGAGACGCGACAAGACACAAGAACAATCCCAAACTCAAGGACCACGCCAATCAATGATCAATGATCATTCATTGGCAACACCTCATAATCATCCAATCATAACACATCAATCATACGCACATGGCATACACAAAAGACATCGAGCCCACCATACAGCCGGGCAGCCTGAAGGCGAAAGTAGAGAACGGCCGTAAAAGCAACGAGCCAAAAGAAGACAAATACGAGCAGGCTCTGCACAAATACAACTGCGACGTCGACGAGGCACAGGTGAAAACTGCCGTCGAGAAGATCATCGCGGAAAAGGTGCCTGAGAACGACAACGAGGAGGTGAAAAAGTTCCTACTCGGCAGTGTGGAGCTCACCAGTCTCCATACCACAGACACAGAAGAGAGCATTCTGGCGATGACCGAAAAGGTCAATAAATTCGACGAAGCCTATCCCGACCTGCCCCATGTGGCGACGATCTGTGTCTATCCCAACTTTGCGCATATCGTCAGCCAAAGCCTTGAAGTCGACGGTGTGGAGGTCGCTGTTGTCTCAGGTTCTTTTCCCTCCTCACAGACGTTTATCGAGGTGAAGGTGGCAGAGACAGCACTGGCCATCAAAGACGGTGCCACCAACGTGGACATCGTGCTGCCCGTAGGCAAATTTCTCAGCGGCGACTACGAAGGACTGGCCGATGACATCGATGAGCTGAAGCAGACCTGCGGCGAAGTGCCCATGAAGGTGATCCTCGAAACCTGCGACCTGGGCAGCCTGAGCAACGTGAAGAAAGCGGCCCTGCTGGCGATGTATTCCGGTGCCGACTATATCAAGACATCCACAGGAAAGGAGAAGCAGGGTGCCACACCGGAAGGTGTCTACGTCATGGCACAGGCTATCAAGGAGTACTACGAGCAGACGGGCCGCGTCGTCGGACTGAAGCCTGCCGGTGGCATCAACACGGTCAAGGACGCTGTGACCTACTACACCATCGTGAAAGAGGTGCTCGGCGAGCAGTGGCTCACCAACGAGCTCTTCCGACTGGGCACGAGCCGCCTGACCAACTTGCTGCTCAGCGATGTACTCGGCAAGGATACCAAGTGGTACTAAGACGGGAAACATAAAACACAAGCAAAAGGGAGCAGCCTCAAAGAGGCTGCTCCCTTTTATGATAATGGGTAGGTAGTCAAACTGAAATCAGATATTCCGCTCGATGACATAGTCGAGATAGGCTCTCAGACTCTTGCGCACATCCTCGTCATGCACCTCATGCTCAAGGAAATAAACGCTCTCGGCATGAAGCTCCCACATGCGCTGGTCGGCATATTCTATACCACCGTTCTCCTTGGTAAACTTGACAAGTTCCGCGATCTCGTCCTTGGTGACAGTGCCAGCCTTCACCTTTCGGGCTAAAGCGAGCATATCCTGATTGCCGGTGGAGCGGAGCGCATAGATGACGGGCAGCGTGAGCTTGCCCTCTGCCATGTCGTTGCCGGTAGGCTTACCGACATTGGCCTGGTCGTAATAGTCAAAGATGTCGTCACGGATCTGGAAGATGACGCCCAAGTTCTGCCCGAACTTCTTGGCTTCTTGGATCTCTTCCTCAGCCGCACCGGCCGACAGCGCGCCGATGGCAGCACAGGCTTCGAAGAGTGCTGCCGTCTTCTGTTTGATCACCTGATAGTAGACCTCTTCTGAGATCTCCTGGTTCTGGATATTGGACAATTGCAGGATTTCACCATTGGAAAGGGTGCGGCCGAGCTCAGCGAGATACCGTACGATGATCTCGGAATGGGTGTAGCTGACATGCAGCAAAGCCGTTGAGAGGATATAATCGCCCACGAGCACGGCCACCTTATTGTCAAACATCGCATTGACGCTTTTCTGTCCTCGGCGCTCTCCGCTCTCGTCCACGACATCATCGTGCACGAGTGAGGCCGTATGCAACAGTTCCAGTCCCACAGCCGCATGCTGCGTGACATCCGTGATCTCACCGAAGTTCTTGGCCATGAGAAGTATCAGAATAGGACGCATACGCTTTCCAGCACGGTTGCGGATGTGCTCCAGTGCCTGCGACAAAAGCCCGTCGGTATGCGACAACGACTTGTTGAAAAGATCGATGAAATCGCACAATTCTGAGCTGATAGGTTGCTTGATGATTGACAAATAATCCATGCTATAGTAATCTTTGATACAAAATTAGTTATTTTAATTGGATAATATGGCAATAATTTCGTAATTTTACAAATAAAAAAGAAATATCAAATGAACAAGCTCTTCTTACTCGACGCCTACGCCATCATTTTCCGGGCGTACTATGCCTTTATCAACCGACCGACCATCAACTCCAAGGGCCTGAACACCTCTGCTATCCTGGGGTTCTGCAACACGCTGAGGGAGATCATCGACAAAGAGCATCCCACCCATCTCGGCGTGGCTTTCGACCACGGCAAGACGTTCCGCCACGAGGCTTACCCACCCTACAAGGCTCAGCGCGAGGAGACACCGGAAGACATCAAACTCAGCGTACCTTATATAAAGGAGATCCTCCAGGCCATGCACATCCCCGTCTTGCAGGCCGACGGCTTTGAGGCCGACGACGTCATCGGTACGCTCGCCACGAAAGCCGGAAAAGCAGGTGTGGAAACTTATATGCTCACACCCGACAAAGACTATGGACAGCTCATCGCGCCAAACGTCTTTATGTTCAAGCCACGCCATGGTGGCGGCTATGACAAAATCGGCGAGAGCGAGATCAAAGAGAAATATGGCATCGACTCAGCACACAAGGTCATCGACCTGCTCGCCCTCATGGGTGATTCTGCCGACAACTATCCCGGTTGCCCCGGCGTGGGAGAGAAAACTGCCGTGAAGCTGATCAATGAGTTCGGATCGTGTGAAGAACTGCTCGCACATGCCGACCAGCTCAAAGGAAAAATGCGCGAGAAGGTGGAAAACGCAAAGGACGACATCAAGATGTCGAAGTTTCTCGCTACCATACGTACCGATGTGCCCATCGAGCTCAACCTCGATGAGCTGAAGATGACCGAGCCCGACGAGAAGCAACTCAGCGAGATCTTCGCACAACTCGAGTTTAAGCGACTTGCCGAAAAGTTTCTCCATAAAACTGAAAACGCCAAGAAAAACGCGCCAAAACAGCCTTCTCTTTTTGACGAAATCCCGACCGACGGGCAAGCTGTCGCTGAAAATTCGATTCTCGCAAGCCTTAAAACGACCTCTCACGAATATCAACTGATTGATAATAAGCAAGATGTGTCTCAACTTTATGACTTTTTAAGGACAAAAGAAATTCTCAGTCTAGACACAGAAACCACTTCTACCAGCCCTGTCGACGCAGAATTGGTCGGTTTGAGCTTCGCTGTGGAGGAAAACAAGGCCTATTATGTGGCAATACCAGCAAACCGTGAAGAAGCCTTGCAATATGTTAACATATTTAAACCACTCTATGAGAACACGGAAACGCTCAAGGTCGGACAGAATATCAAATACGATTACGAGGTGCTCCGCAACTATGGCGTCGACATCCAGGGACCGATGTTCGACACCATGCTCGCCCATTATGTGCTTCAGCCCGAACTGCATCACAACATGGACTTCATGGCCGAGACACTCCTCCACTACCGTACCGTGCACATCGAAGAGCTCATCGGACCAAAAGGAAAACATCAGAAAAACATGCGCGACCTGGATCCTAAAGAGGTCTATGAATACGCTGCTGAGGATGCCGACGTCACGTTGAAGCTGAAAAACGTCCTCGAACCCATGCTCAAAGAGAAAGGCATGGAGCGACTATTCTGGGACATTGAGATGCCACTCGTCAAGGTTCTCGCCGACATGGAGCTCAACGGCGTCTGCCTCGACACCGACTCTCTCAAAGAGACAGAGCACATCTTCAAGGAGCGCATGGCCCGCTATGAGCAACATGCCTATGAGCTCGCCGGCGAAACGTTCAACATCAGCAGCCCCAAACAGGTCGGTGACATCCTCTTCGGCAAGATGCAGCTTGTCGACAAACCTAAGAAGACACGTACCGGACAGTATGTCACCTCAGAGGAGGTTCTGCTACAGCTTCGCGACAAGGCGCCTATCGTCGACGACATCCTCAACTACCGCGGTCTGAAAAAACTTCTCGGCACCTATGTCGAGGCGTTGCCACTGTTGATCAACAAGCGTACGGGACACATCCACACGTCGTTCAATCAAGCAGTTACCGCCACAGGGCGGCTCTCATCCTCAGACCCCAACCTGCAGAACATTCCCGTGCGCGATGACGACGGCAAGGAGATCCGCAAGTGCTTCGTGCCCGAACCGGGCTGCCTCTTCTTCTCCGCTGACTACAGCCAGATAGAGTTGCGCATCATGGCTCACCTCAGTGGCGACGAGAACATGATAGAGGCGTTTCGCGAGGGACTGGACATCCACCGTGCCACCGCCGCCAAGATATGGAAAGAGCCCCTTGATGAGGTCACCGACGCACAGCGCAAAAAAGCCAAACAAGCCAATTTCGGCATCATCTACGGCATCACTGCCTTTGGTCTGGCGCAACGCATGGGCATCCCCAACGGCGAGGCACGACAACTCATCCAGGACTATTTCGCCACCTTCCCCAAAGTACATGCGTTTATGGAAAGTGCCATCGCGACAGCACGCGAGAAGAAATATGCTGAGACGATGTTTGGACGACGCCGCTATCTGCCCGACATAGATTCCAAAAACGGCACCGTGCGAGGCTTCGCTGAGCGCAATGCCATCAATGCGCCCATTCAGGGTTCGGAAGCCGACATCATCAAGATTGCCATGATACGCATCTGGCGACGCTTCAAAAAGGAAGGCATACGCTCCAAGATGATCCTGCAGGTGCACGACGAACTCAACTTCAGCGTCTATCCCGAGGAGAAAGAAAAGGTTGAGGACATCGTCCTCACCGAGATGCAAAACGCTTGTCAGCTCAGCGTACCACTGATTGCAGACGCCGGTTGGGGAAAGAACTGGCTGGAAGCACACTAAAGTAAAGATGTCAGACAATTCCAAATTTCTTATAAGATTTTGGGAATCGATTCCAAAAATCTTATAAGAAATTTGGAATTTACAGACGTTTTGCCTACTTTTGCAACCATACTGATATTGCAAGAAATGATAGAGCGTGAACAAAAAAAACAGATTGAACGGCTTATCGGAGGCGATAAGGCCGTGATCATCTATGGTGCCAGACAGGTGGGCAAATCGACCTTACTGCATCAACTCTTCGACGACAGGGAGCAGGTGCTGTGGATGAATGCCGACGATCTCGACGTCCAGCGACTGTTCAAGGACATGACCTCCACACGCATCAAGGCGATTCTCGGTAACAACCGCTGGCTTATCGTCGACGAGGCTCAAAGAATTCCAGAAATAGGACTGCGGTTGAAACTCGTCACAGACCAAGTGCCGGGCGTACAAGTGGTGGCTACGGGCAGTTCTTCGCTGCTTTTAGCTTCCGGCATCAAGGAATCGCTGACCGGTCGCAAGCGTGAGTTCACCATCTTCCCTTTATCTTATAAGGAGATGGTCAACGAAACCAATCTGTTGGAGGAGCACCGTATGATCCCCCACCGCATGGTTTTTGGATACTATCCCGAGGTGGTTACTTCGCCAGGCGAAGAGCGGGAAGTGCTGCACGAACTGTCCAACAGTTATCTCTACAAGGACATTATGACCATCGACAACATCTCCAAACCCGACAAAATCGTCAGACTGCTTCAGGCACTCGCCTATCAGATTGGCGAGCAGGTGTCATACAACGAGGTCGGACAACTCATCGGACTGGATTCAAAGACCGTGGAGAAATATGTCGACATACTGGAAAAGAACTTCATCATCTTTCGTCTGAGCAGTTTCTCACGCAATTTGAGAAACGAGCTCAAATCGAGCCGGAAGATCTATTTCTGGGATTTGGGTATACGCAATGCCATCATTGCAAACTTCCAGCAGGTGGAGAACCGCGCCGACACCGGAGCTTTGTGGGAGAACTTTGCCATAGCGGAAAGACTCAAACATCTCAATATCCATCAGCCATTTACCAATTTTTGGTTCTGGAGAACGCAGCAACAGCGCGAGATCGACTTCCTTGAGGAGAGCGACGGAAAGCTCGATGCTACTGAGTTTAAATGGAATGCAAGAAAAGCCAACGTACGTTGTCCCGAAGCATTCAGCAAGGCTTATCCTCAAGCTACCTTTAAAGTGGTGACACCGGAAAACGCCGATGAGTTCTTCATCGTGTGACATTTAACCGCTTTTATGCCTCAGTCTTTGCCCACCTCAGATATTTTTCTTACTTTTGCAAACAGAAAAGATATAAACGTTTATATAAAGACATGTCATTAAAATGTGGTATTGTAGGCTTACCAAATGTGGGAAAGTCTACTTTGTTTAATTGCCTGTCCAGTGCTAAGGCACAGGCTGCTAACTTCCCCTTCTGTACGATTGAACCCAACTTAGGCGTGATTACAGTTCCCGACGAGCGACTCACTAAGCTTGCCGAAATCGTGCACCCGGGACGCATCGTGCCCGCTACCTGTGAGATCGTGGACATCGCCGGACTGGTGAAAGGTGCTTCCAAAGGTGAAGGCCTGGGCAATAAGTTCCTCGGAAACATCCGCGAGTGCGATGCCATCATTCATGTCATCCGCTGCTTCGACGACGACAACGTAGTGCGCGAGGGCGGTGCTCCCGTAGATCCTATCGCTGACAAGGAGACCATCGATACAGAGCTGCAACTCAAAGACTTGGAGACTATCGAAGGGCAAATGGCCAAGCAGGAGAAAATTGCCGCCACCGGCAACAAGGACGCCAAGGTTCTGGTGTCTGTCCTCAAGGCTTATAAAGAGGTCCTCGACCGCGGCGAGAACGCACGCTCGGTGACTTTCGACACCAAGGAAGAGCAGCAGGCCGCTCACGACCTCTTCCTGCTCACCACCAAACCGGTGCTCTATGTCTGCAATGTCGACGAGCAGAGCGCCAAGACGGGCAACGACCATTCCAAGAAGATAGAGGAGATCGCTGCCAAGGAAGGTGCCGAGGCTATGGTCATCGCTGCCAAGACAGAGGAAGACATCGCCTCTCTCGACACCTATGAAGACAAGAAGCTCTTCCTCGACGAGCTGGGATTGGAGGAGAGCGGCGTCAACCGACTCATCAAGAAAGCCTATCATCTGCTCAACCTGCAGACGTTTATCACCGCAGGTGAGATGGAGGTGAAGGCCTGGACTTTCCACAAAGGCTGGAAGGCACCACAGTGCGCCGGCGTCATCCACACCGACTTTGAGAAGGGATTCATCCGCGCCGAGGTCATCAAGTACGAGGACTATATCAAGTACGGCTCTGAGGCCGCTGTGCGCGAGGCCGGAAAGCTCGGCATCGAGGGCAAGGACTATGAGGTACAGGACGGCGACATCATGCACTTCCGCTTCAACGTCTAAGCTACGGACGCCCTACCCTATTACTCATATCTTTTAAGCTAATAAGGCACATATCATGTCAACATTGCTTTCATATATCGTCTGGGACCCCGACCAAGTCATGTTCCACGTGGGACATTTTGGTCTTCGCTGGTATTCGATGTGCTGGCTCATGGGCCTGCTGTTGGGCTATCTGCTCATGCAGCGCCTCTATAAGCAGCAGCATATCCCCGACGAGAAGTTCGAGCCACTGTTTATCTATATCTTTGTTTCCGTGCTTGTGGGCGCACGACTGGGCCACTGTCTGTTCTACCAGCCCGACTATTTCCTCTCGTCCTGGGACCATTTCATAGAGATGCTCATCCCTTTTCACCACATGCAAAGCGGCACATGGGTATTTACGGGCTATGAGGGACTGGCCTCACACGGCGGCGTGATCGGTATGATCATTGCCATCTTTGTCTACTCCCACCGCAACAAGCTCTCACCCTGGGTAGTGTTTGACAACATGGGCATCTGCTCCTGTATCACAGCCACCTTCATCCGCTTGGGCAACTTGATGAACAGTGAGATCATCGGCAAGGTGACCGATGTGCCCTGGGCTTTCATCTTCGAGCGTGTAGATCAGTATCCGCGCCATCCCGGTCAACTCTACGAGGCCCTGTCCTACGCCTGCTTCTTCGTGATCATCTATCTCATCTATCGCAAGCACCGCGACATGGTGGGTAGCGGACTCTACCTCGGACTGTGCCTCACACTGGTGTTTGTCGCCCGCTTCCTCATCGAGTATACCAAGGACATCCAGGAAGCTTTCGAGGCCAACCTGCCGCTCGACATGGGACAGTTGCTGTCGATACCGTTTATCATCATCGGCCTTCTGTGCATCCTCCACGCAAAGAAATTCAAACCTGTAAAGCAAGACTGAGCCATCATCAGCCCATCTTCTCATAACCACCTCCAGCCAAGGCAAACAACCGAAGCCCTGGCTGGAGGTTTTTGTTTTGTTCTTCACAGTTGCTACAAAAGCCGACTACACATATAAAAAAAGCTAAATTAGTAGAGGATGTCAAAGTTTTAGACTAATTTTGCACCTTAGATTGATATATTGCGCAAATTATGAGTTTGACAAAGTTTGCAAGCAAGTTGTTCAAGCCACGACAGTATGAGCTCGAAAAGCACTACACGCAGCCCGAGGCTCTACAACGCCGTGCATTGCACTACCTGCTTGAAAAGGGTAAATATACCGAATATGGACGCAACCACATGCTGGCGAGTACGCACAGCTACGACGATTTCGTCAACAATGTGCCCATCAACACATACGAAGAACTGAAAGGCGACATCGATCGTATGCGTCACGGCGAGCCGAATGTATTGTGGCCGGGCGTGGTGAAATGGTATGCCAAATCCTCTGGAACCACCAACGACAAGTCGAAGTTCATCCCTGTTTCTTCCGACGGACTGCACAACATCCACTATAAAGGTGGTGCAGACGTGGTCACCGTCTATCTTCGCAACAACCCCGGCAGCCGACTTTTTGACGGCAAGTCGCTCATCCTCGGTGGCAGCCACTCGCCCAACTACAACGTGGAAGGCTCGCTCGTGGGTGACCTCAGCGCCATCCTCATCGAGAACATCAACCCGATTGCCAACCTCTTCCGCGTACCCAAGAAGCAAACGGCCCTGCTTTCCGACTTTGAAGTCAAGCGCGACCGCATTGCCCACGAATGTCTGAAAAGCAATGTGACCAACATCTCGGGTGTGCCATCGTGGATGCTCAGCGTGCTCGTACGCGTGCTGGAGATCTCCGGAAAAGAACATATAGAAGATGTGTGGCCCAATCTGGAAGTGTTCTTCCACGGCGGTATTGCCTTCACACCCTATCGCAAACAGTATGAGCAAATCATCACCTCACCGAAAATGCACTATATGGAGACCTACAACGCCTCTGAGGGCTTCTTCGGACTGCAGGATGATCCCACCGACAAGAGCATGCTTCTGATGCTTGACTACGGCGTGTTCTATGAGTTCATCCCCTTGGAGGACGTAGGGAAAGACAATCCCAGTATCGTACCGCTCGAAGGTGTGGAACTCGGACGCAACTATGCCATCGTCATCACCACGTCGTGCGGACTGTGGCGCTATATGATCGGCGACACCATCAGCTTCACGTCCAAGCGACCTTATAAGTTCGTCATCACCGGACGTACCAAGTACTTTATCAATGCCTTCGGCGAAGAACTGATCATGGACAACGCCGAGAAAGGACTCGCCTACGCCTGCGAGAAGACCGGCGCACAAGTCAAGGAATACACAGCCGCTCCTGTCTATATGGACGAAAACGCAAAATGCCGCCACCAGTGGCTTATTGAGTTCTCTGTGGAACCCGACAGTCTGGATCGCTTCGCCGACCTTCTTGACAAGAAGCTGCAGGAGATCAACTCCGACTACGAAGCCAAACGCTCACACAATGTAACGCTCCAGCATCTCGAAGTCGTCAAGGCAAGACCCGACCTCTTCAACGACTGGCTCAAATCAAAAGGCAAGCTCGGCGGACAGCATAAGGTGCCACGACTGAGCAACTCCAGAAAGAACATGGATGAACTGCTGGAGATGAACCATAAAGAAAACGAATAGTTCTGTCACTCTGCCACGGTTCTCACAGGATTCAATCATTCACATGCGGAGACCAAAAAAGTGCAGAGCATAAACGAGTATAGACCATGGACAAGCCTAACAAGCATATCGAATGGAAAGAGACCGGTAGCCACTTGCTGCTCCTTACCCTCTCTTTCCTTTTCCTGCTTCTGCTCCACTCGTGCGCCCGCATGGGACAACCCGATGGAGGATGGTACGATGAGACACCGCCTAAAGTGGTCGGTGCCACTCCTGCTGACCATGCCACCAACGTGCACCGCAAGCACATATACATCAACTTTGATGAGTTCATCACCATCGACAACCCTACTGAGAACGTCGTCGTATCGCCGCCACAGCTTGAGGCACCAGAGATCAAGGGACAAGGCAAGCGCATCAGCGTGGAGCTGATGGACTCTTTGAAACCCAACACCACCTACACCGTCGACTTCTCCAATGCCATCTCTGACAACAACGAGGGCAACCCTCTGGGCAACTACACCTACAGTTTCTCCACCGGCGACCATATCGACACGCTCGAAGTGGCCGGTTACGTGCTCGAAGCCGACAATCTGGAACCCGTCAAAGGCATTCTCGTGGGACTGTACAGCAACATGGAGGACAGCGCATTTCAGAAGACTCCCATGATGCGTGTGTCGCGCACTGACTCCCGCGGTCACTTCATCATACGTGGTGTAGCCCCCGGCTCTTACCGCATCTACGCCCTCAAGGACGCTGACGGTGACTATCGCTATGCCCAAAAGAGCGAGATGATCGCCTTCAATCATCAGACGATCACACCGACTTTCAAGCCTGATGTCAGGCAAGACACGACATGGCTCGACACGCTCCACATCGCCAGCATCACCGATGTGCACTACACCCACTTCCTCCCCGACGACATCTGTCTGCGTGCCTTCACCGGCATCAACACCGACCGATACTTTGTGAAGGCTGAGCGAAAGGAGGCCAACCACTTCACGCTCTTCTATACCTATGGTGACGCGGACCTTCCTAAGCTCCGCGGACTTAACTTCAATGCTGACAACGCCTTTGTCATCGATCCGTCAGCCAAGCGAGACACCATCACCTACTGGCTGCGCGACACCGCACTGATCAACCAGGACACACTCGAAGTGGAGCTACAGCACCACATCACCGACTCGCTCGGCGTGCTTCGTCTCCACACCGACACGCTCTCCATTCTCTCTAAGCAACCCTATGCCAAACGGCTGAAAGAGCAAAAGAAAGCCTACGACAAATGGGCAAAAGAGCAGGAGAAGAAAAAGAAAAAAGGAGAACCTTACGACTCGGTCATGGCCGTGAAGCCTCTCGAAATAGCCATCACACCAAGCAGCGAGATGGATCCTGACCAAAACGTCACCATGACGTCAACAGTACCTGTCAAAGACGTAGACATCGAAAAGATGGTACATCTATACTCCCAACCGCCCAGCGACTCGCTATGGTACCGAGAACCCTACGAGATGACACGCGTCAATGCCCTCTCCTACCTGCTCAAGGCATCGTGGAAACCCGATTATCAATACAGCTTAGAGATTGACAGTACCGCCTTCCAGTCCATCTACGGCGATATATCCGGTAAGATCAAGACCGGACTGAAAGTGCGCGGCAACGACACCTATGCCTCGCTGCTCGTCACCATCAACGGCATGCAGGGCAAGCACGTCATCGCCCAGCTCATGGACGAGAGCGACAAGGTCGTCAAGCAAGCCTTCACCGACAACGGCCAGGCGGAGTTCTACTACCTCAAGGAGGGAAAGTACTATCTGAGGATGATCGAGGACACCAACAACAACAAACTGTGGGATACAGGCGATTTCGGCAAGGACATAGAGCCGGAACCCGTCTATTACTATCCCGAAGTGATTGAATGTCGCGCCAAATGGGACGCCACGCGCTCATGGGACCCTGCCGCCACACCACTCTATCGACAAAAGCCATCGGCCATCACCAAGCAAAAGGCTGACAAGCAAAAGCAGGTGCAGCACAGAAATGCCGAAAGAGCCAAGAAGCTCGGCATTCAATACATCCCCCAACCCTAAGCCACAATAGTCAGGGAACATCTTCCTGTCTTCCTGACTACGCTTTGAGAAACGTAGGACTGCCACTGCCAAGCAACGACGAAATCCGATTGGGAAAGAGGCTCACTGCCGGTTCTGTATAAGCATAAAGATTGTTCCATATAAGTATCAAGACAGAATAACAAAATCAAGAAATGATGAAAACACTGAAAATCTGGTTTGTCAGTCTTGTGCTGGCCATGGTCGCCACGCAAGCCGGAGCGCAGTGTACATTCCGAAACACAGCGTTCAAGTCAGGAGAGTTTCTCTCCTACAACCTCTATTATAATTGGAAGTTCGTATGGGTCAAGGCTGGTTCTGCCTCATTCTCTACGGTAAGGAGTGTCTACAAAGGCACGCCGGCATGGCGCGGCAGCCTCATCACCCGCGGCAACCACCGCGTTGACGATTTCTTCGTACTGCGCGACACTCTGCTGTGCTACAACAGCTTGGAGATGGCACCACTCTATTATCGCAAGGGCGCACGCGAAGGCAGCCGATATACGGTCGACGAGGTGTTCTATTCCTATCCCGAAGGCAAGTGCCACGTTGTGCAACACCGCAAAAAAAGCGATGGGAAGAGTCAATGGGAAAAGCACACCTACAACGACTGCGTATACGACATGATGAGCATCTTCCTGCGTGCACGCTCCTTCAACCCGGAAAGCTGGAAGAAAGGACACAATGTTGACTTCCCGATGGTCGACGGCGACAGCCGTGACCCCGCACGTCTGCACTATGAGGGAAAAGTCAATGTCAAAGCCGACGACGGCCACACCTACCGATGCCTGAAGTTGGCTTATCTCGAAAAAGAGGACGGAAAGCCCTATAAAAAGATCGTAGACTTCTTTGTCAGCGACGATGCCAACCACATCCCCGTACGCTTGGATCTCCACCTCCGCTTCGGATCTGCCAAGGCCTTCCTGGTTGGATACAAGGGCGTGAAAGGCGAGATTCAGTCACGCGTGAAGTAAGACAATGTTAGCAAGAGACAAAGAATAAAGTCTCAACAGACTAAAAAGAGAGCATAAACAGACAAGAAAGAGAGTATCAGTAGGCAATAAAAAGAGCCTCAACGGGCAACAACGAAGGCATCAACAGCCATTAGAGCTACACCCCGAAGCAGTTTGTTGCAAAAAACGCGCGCTGAGAGCTCGTTGCTTATTCGGCGATACCATTATTATTATATCAAGAAAAGCCCCTCACAGACCAAAGAAATGACTGTGAGGGGCTTTTTCGTTTTACTTATACTGAAAGCCTTATGATATTCTCATTCTTTACGGTTAAAGACAAGCCAAACGGACAGAGGCTGCAAGCCCGTCAGTCAAAGATGCATTTCATGTTCCTTTCCAACTGTCCCACACTACTGGCTCCTACGAGCACACTCGTGATTCCCTTTTGATGAAGGATCCATGCCAGCGCATTCTCGGCAAGGGTATGGCCCTGAGCCTGTGCCTCGCTGTTGAGCTGACGTAGGCGCGCCAACAGTTCCGGCGTGAGCTTATCAGCGGTCAAGGAACCGCCATGTGCCATACGGGAGTCCTGCGGAATGCCATTGAGATATCGGTCGGTGAGCAGTCCCTGCGCCAACGGTGAGAAGCTGATGAAGCCAATGCCATGCTCGCTGCAATAGTCCAATATGCCCTCGTCAATCGGTTCGTGGTCGATCATATTGACCCGTCCCTGATAGATCAGCAAAGGCACATCATGGTCGCGAAGGTACTTGTCAGCGACCTTCAAGGCTTCCAGTGGCCAGCGTGAGATGCCCACATAGAGCGCCTTGCCCGCTCTGACGATGTCGACCAAGGCTTGCAAAGTCTCCTCCAACGGTGTCTGAGGGTCGTAGCGATGGCTGTAGAAGAGGTCGACATAGTCCAGTCCCATTCGCCGGAGGCTTTGGTCGATGCTTGCCATGAGGTATTTGCGCGAGCCCCAATTGCCGTAAGGTCCCGGCCACATGTCGTAGCCTGCCTTCGTGGAAATGAAGAGCTCGTCGCGATAGCGAAAGAAATCGTCACAGAGAAGCTTGCCCATCGTCTCTTCTGCCGAGCCGTAGGGAGGTCCATAGTTGTTGGCAAGGTCGAAGTGAGTGATGCCGTGGTCGAAAGCGTAGTGCGTGATGTCACGCGCACGCTCATAGCTGTCATTGCCGCCAAAGTTGTGCCAAAAGCCCAAACTCACTTTTGGCAGCAACACGCCTGACCGTCCACAACGGCGGTAAAGGCTGTGGCTTTGGTCATAACGGCTGTCCGCGGCGATATAAGGCTTCCTCAGCTCCATCTCGCTCAGCGTTCTGCTCTTCGTGTTGATATTCATTGCTTTGTCTTTAAAGTAGAGAATTTTGGTGACTATATTGCCCCACGGCTCCGTTCAGGACAGTGCCGTGAGGCAAAGAGAGTTCTACCCTTGCCGGTCGGACTTGATGAGTTGCAGCAGACGATCCACGGCTTCATCCTCTGGAATGTTCTTTTCCACACATTCCTGTCCACGGTAGAGTGAGACCTTTCCCGGTCCTGCACCCACATAACCGTAGTCGGCGTCTGCCATCTCTCCCGGTCCGTTGACGATACATCCCATGATGCCGATCTTCAGTCCGTGCATGTCTTTAGTAGCCTCCTTGATGCGCGCGATCGTCGTGCGCAGGTCGTAGAGCGTACGTCCACAGCCCGGACAACTGATATACTCGGTGCGCGAGGTGCGCAGACGGGCTGCCTGCAAGATGCCAAAGGCCGTATCCTCGATGTCGCCGACACTGATATTGCCCTTGTTCATCAGCCAGATGCCATCAGTAAGTCCGTCCATCATCAGTGCGCCCATGTCGGCGGCAGCTTCCAACTGGAACTCTTCCTTGTCATTGAGCTGGTACATCTGTGCGAAGACGACGGGATTGCTGACTTCAGCGGTCATCATCTCGTGAACAAGCGCGCGCTGATTACCGAGTCTGTTTTGCTGGTTGCTCGTACAGACAACCACCACTTCCGGATGTGCCTTCAGGCAAGCCAGGTACTCAGCACTCGGTGTTCCGAACTGGAGCACGAGGAACTTCATGTCGCTCTGTACCATGCCCACCAAGGGCATGGCCACCACGGGGAAGATAGGATAAAACGTTGCCTCGCCCTGCGCCTTGCCGAGATTACCCTCACTTTGCAGTTGTGCGAAGACATCGTAGTCGAGGATATAGTGTTTGCCGGACTGTGGATGCTCAGGCACCTGCTGTCCTACATAGACATAGTCAGCCTTACCGGCATAGTCGGTCTGCTCAGCCGAGACGATGACAACAGGCACGTGTGCGCCTCCCACATTCCCGACGGGCTGTGTCTCGCGTCGTGTGGGACGAAGCCAGTCAAAGCCTTCGTAGGCCTCGCCGGGGACGATCAGACTGCCAGCCTTGCGGCCTATGTAGTCTACAAGATGTCGTGCGACGGGTATCTCAGCCTCAGGTTCCTCGGACAATGACACGCGTACGGTGTCACCAATGCCGTCGGCCAGCAGGGCGCCAATGCCTACCGCACTCTTGATACGTCCGTCCTCACCCTCACCGGCTTCCGTCACGCCAAGGTGCAAAGGATAGTGCATGTCTTCCTTGTCCATTTGGTCTACGAGCAATCTCACCGACCGCACCATGACCACCGTGTTGGAAGCTTTGATAGAGATCACCACATCGTCGAAATGCTCTTTCTTGCAGATGCGCAGAAACTCCATGCAGCTCTCCACAATACCTTCCGGTGTGTCGCCGTAGCGGTTGCGGATACGGTCCGAGAGCGAGCCGTGGTTCACGCCAATGCGAATGGCCGTATGGTGCTCCTTGCAGATATTCAGGAAGGGCACAAAGCGGTCCTCTATCTTTTTCAGTTCTTCGGCATATTCCTCATCGGTATATTCTTTCTTGATGAACTTACGTGCCGGGTCGACATAGTTGCCCGGATTGACACGCACTTTCTCTGCATAGCGTGCAGCCACGTCAGCCACACGAGGATTGAAATGCACGTCGGCGACGAGTGGCGTAGCGAAGCCGTCACGACGTATTCCATCGTGAATGTTCTTGAGATTCTCCGCTTCACGCACACCCTGTGTGGTCAGTCTGACGAGTTCTCCTCCTGCTTTGATAATGCGTTCAGCCTGCTCCACGCAAGCCTGCGTATCGTCGGTGTTGGTAGTGGTCATGGACTGGATGCGTATTGGATTGTCTCCTCCCATATCCAGTCTGCCGATATGCACTACAGAAGTCTCGCGCCGATGATAGTTAAACAAATCGACCATATCTGTTGATGAGTTGGTATGTTGATGAGCGAATGGAGTCCTAAGAAGGACTCCGTCGCTTAGTTGCACTTATAGGTATATTTCACCTCTTTGAGATCAGCGTTGGCTTTCTCGATCTTCTTGCCGAGTCCAGCCTTCCATGCCTCCACTTTCTTGGCGACATCTTCGTCACCCAGGGCGATCATCTCAGCGGCGAGGATGGCAGCATTCTGTGCGCCGTTGACGCCAACAGTGGCTACGGGGATCCCCGGTGGCATCTGTATGATGCTCAGCATGGCATCGAGACCGTCGAGCATGCCTTTGATGGGCACACCGATGACGGGCAGCGGTGTAGAGGCAGCAATGACACCGGGCAGAGCGGCAGCCATGCCGGCACCGGCAATGATGACTTTGATGCCGCGCTCCTTGGCTCCCTTGGCGAAAGCCTCAACAGCGTCGGGTGTGCGATGAGCCGACAATGCATTAACCTCAAAGGGAATCTGTTGGTCGTCGAGCCACTTACATGCTTTTTCCATGATGGGCAGATCACTTGTAGAGCCCATGATGATACTTACTAATGGTTTCATACTTATGTCTTTTAAATCTATGGTATCTAATTGATGTCTTTATTTGTTTTCACGAGGCCTCAACGTTTCCGGCTGCTTACAGAATTGTCCAGAAGCCCAGAATCACGCCTACAAGGAAGCCGACAACCACCTGCGTGAGGGTATGCTGACGCAGGATCATGCGACTGCTGCCCACCAGTCCCGCAATGAGAATGACGAGACAGAACCACCAGATCGGGTTGAAGGCAAAGAGTATCGAGAACGCTACGAGCGCACCGGCGAAGCCTCCTATGGCTGCCGTGTGGGTGGAGATCTTCCACCAAACATTGATGACGGCACAGACAATCTGTATCATCAGCGCCGCCACAAGGATGTTGGCCATGAACTGCGGAATACGCAGCAGGCTCATGATGTAGTAGCAGCAGAAGTAGCAAAGGATGGCGATGATGTAAGGCACCATGCGTCGCTCCTTCTTTCCCATCTCCAATGGTGTCCATCCCTGGTAGCGTCGGTAGACATGGATCAGCAGTGTGGGGAAGAGAATGGTGAAGAGATACACCATAAACACCACGCTGAGCTTGTATTGCCATGGCATGATGCTCAGATAGCTGAAGGTGAACAGAGCGATGAGCCCGACTATCGGCAGATAAAACGGCGTGAAGATCAGACTCATCAGCCTTGCTGTCAGTATTATATTCTTTTCTTTCATCATCATATCTTTCTCAGGCGTGCTACGGGCACACCCAGTTGTTCACGGTATTTGGCCACGGTGCGCCTTGCGATGGGGAATCCTTTTTTCTTCATCATGGCGGCGAGGGCATCGTCGCTGAGCGGTTTGTGCTTGTCCTCCTGCTCCAGGATGTCGCGAAGCGCCACCTTGATCTTTCTCGTCGACATCTCTTCTCCGTCCTTGGTGACATAGCTGTCGGAGAAGAAGAAACGCAAGGGGAACGTGCCCCAGCGGGTTTGTGCGTACTTCACATTGCACACGCGCGAGATCGTAGAGATGTCGAGACCAGTCTTCTCCGCGATGTCTTTGAGGATCATCGGGCGCAAGTCTGCCTCGTCGCCGTCCTGGAAATACTTCTTCTGCCAGTCGATGATGGCCTTCATCGTGACGTAGAGCGTATGTCTCCGCTGCTTGACGGCATCGATATATCCCTGTGCCTTGTCGAGTTTCTCCTTGGCATAGAGCAGCGCCTCCTTATCCTGCCGGTTCATCTTCGCCTTGTTGTTTTTATAGGTGTCGACAAGGTCAGAGAAGGTCTGGGACACTTTCAAGTCGGGAATACGGCCATTGTTGAGCGTGAACGTCACGTTGCCTTCGTCGTCTGTGTCCACGATAAAGTCGGGCGTGATCTGCTGTAGGTTACGTCCCATCGCTTCGCCGAGTGATGCACCGGGCTTCGGGTTGAGACGGTGAAGCTCGTTGCGCAGTGCTGTCGCCTGCTCGTCGGTGAGCTGCAAAGCCTGTGAGATTTTGTCCCACCGCTTATGCGTGAAGTCTTCGAAATGGTCTTTGATGACACTCTCCATCAGTTCGCGCACCTTGCCTTTCGGCTTCCGCCTTATCTGCAACAGCAGACATTCCTGTAGGTTTCGCGCCCCGATACCGGCTGGATCAAAGGTCTGCAGAAGTTTGAGGAGCTTTTCTATCTCCGATGTGGATACGTCGATGTTGTGATAGATAGCCAGTTCGTCCGCGATGTCGTCGAGGCTTTTCCTCAGCAGTCCGTCACTGTCGAGCGATCCGATCAGGTATTCCATGATAGCCTGCTGCTGTTCGGTGAGTTCCAGCTCACCCATCTGCTCTTTCAGTTTATCGTAGAACGATGTCGTGTCTCCCCACACCATCTCTTCCCGGTCAGCGTCGTCAGTGTCGGATCCGCCGTAGTAAGAGGATTCGGCGGAGGGCATTGCGTCGTCGCGTCCCAGATCCTCAAGAGCACTGTCCAAGGCGTCCTCACGCTCTTCTCGCTCAGATTTCACCTCGTAGTCCTCCTGATCGCCGTCACCGTCGGCGTCGGACAGACGGTCATCGCGGTCGTCACTCCCTCCGAACTCGTCAGGCTCATGGTCGTCATGCTCCAGTGCCGGGTTGTCATCAAGCTCAGCATTGACGTTCTGCTCAAGCTCAGCCAAGGGCATCTCCAGCAGTTTCACCTGCAGCATCTGCTGTTGTGAGAGCCTCTGCTGCTGGAGTTGTTGTTGTGTTTCAGTCTGTATTAACTTTTGTGCCATAACATGCTATGTAGGGGAGAGAGTCTATTTCCAGTAATCTTTGAGTTGTGCTGCCAGCGCGGCCAGCTTTTCGGGATCGTCATTGCCAAAGCGTCGCCAGATGTTTCGGCAAGGCTCATAGAGCGGACTCTTGCGTCCCTCGTCCTCACTAAGGAAAGGATCGCAGGCCTGATAGACGGTCATGATGTCGGCAACCTCCTGGGCGCTCATGCGCAACAACTTTGCCAGTGCCGCTACTTCGGGTGTGCTGGGAACCATCGTGGCCGGCACCAGTTGGTAGTAAAGGTCGAGGATGGCGATGAGCTTCACCGGTGTGACGGCATCCTTGCCCTTCGCGGCCTCTTCGGCACTGACGGGCTTGAAGTCGCGTTCCCACTCTCTGGTGGCTTCCACTCCGTCGTAGAACTCCTCGGCATTGCCGAAGCCGTCCATCATCTGCAGTTTTTTCACCACGGCTTTCAGCCGTGCAGGCTTCTCGGCATAGCGGTTCCACAGTTCCTGGAGCAATGGTGTGTCGATGCGTCGCAGGCGGAAGAGCTTGCGATAGATATACTGCGGCTTGAGATGTGTGCGCAATGCCACGTCGATGAGTGCACGGCTATAGAGGGGCTTCACGCCTTGCGGAGCCTTGAGATAGAGTTGCAGGAGCAACAACCAGTAATCGTCTTGCCAAAGTCTTGCCATAATCTTAGGATTTAGGTGCTGTTGACATCATTTCTTTGTTTTGTCTACAAAGATACGTCTTTTTCCGTTTGGTTGCACCTTTTCTCCACTCTTTTTTACAGATAAAAGCACTGCATGTCACTAAAACAATAGAGAGGTCCTTCAGAGACCTCTCTATCATGTGTTTTTTACCATTCCCCCTGCTGCACCATCTTCTCGCTGTCCCAGGGAGCGGGCGCACCGCCAAGATACTTATGGAACCACTCGAGGTGGGCATTGTAGTAGAGCGGCATGGACTTCAGCGTGCTGGGCCAGTGACCATCGTTCTTGAAGACGATCAGACGCGAGGGGATGCCCAGCGACTGCAACGTGGAGAAATATTGCAGGCTCTGTGTGTAGCTGACACGATAGTCCCGCTCACCGGTGATGATCAGCGTAGGCGTGGCGAAGTTCTTGACATAGCTCGACGGACTCCACTTGGTGTAGAGTTCTGAGTTCCAGGGCTGTCCCTCAAGGTCGAAGTTGGGGAACCAGAGCTCCTCTGTAGCGCCCCACATCGAGCGCAGGTCAAAGAGTCCCATCATCGAGGCCAGGCACTTGAAGCGCTTGGTCTGTCCTTGTACCCAGTTCATGAAATAGCCGCCGTAGCTCCATCCCATGGCTCCCATGCGCGTAGAGTCGACGTAGGCGAGTTGCGCGAGCTTGTCGGTGGCCTTCATAAAGTCTTCGAAGGGATAGCTGCCCCAGTGTCCGCTGATGTCGCGGCAGAACTGCTGTCCGTAGCCCGTGGAGCCGTGGATATTGGGATAAGCCACTACATAGCCAGCACCGGGATAGACTTGCCAGTCGGGACGGAAAGAATCCATCCACTGCATCTGTGGTCCACCGTGTACATTGATGACCAATGGATACTTCTTGTTGGGGTCGAAGCCGTGTGGTTTCACGATGAACACCTCGACGGAGTCGCCTTTGGCTCCTTTGATCCACATGGTCTCCGAGGGTCGGATGTCCACCGTGGCCTCCAGACTGTCGTTAAGATGTGTCACCTGTGTTTCCTTGAGCTCTGGGCGTCCCTTGGCCGCCGCGATGGCCTTGGCGGTGGCGTGGTAGATGGCCGACGGCTTTCCGGTGCGCGAATAAGTATAGTAGAATCCGCCCTTGCCGTCGAAGTCGAAGCTGCCGATAGCGCGGTTGGCGATGACCTTAGTGATGCGGTCGTTCTTCAAGTCGACACGATAGAGGGGCTCATAGCCACGCTCTTCCCCCAGGAAATAGATAGCCTTGGAGTCCGGAGTCCATTTATAGTCGTCGACCCAATTGTCGAATTTCTCGGTGAGCACACGCTTCTGCCCCGTCTTGCGGTCGTAGAGTCCGAGGATGAAACGGTCGCTCTCGTATCCGGGCGTGCGCTGGAAGCGGTAGGCGATGTAGCGTCCGTCGGGCGAATACTGCGGCGAGCCGTCCCAAGCCTTGTTCTCAGCCGTGATGTTCTTTGCCTCGCCGCCGGTCACGGGCACTACCCAGAGGTCGCAATTCGTCGTGGCCTCAGGATGCTCGTCGTGGTTGCTCAGATAGCAAAGCTCCTTGGAGTCGGGTGAGAACACAAAGCCCGAAGGACCACTGGGCGAGAACACCGGTGAGTGGAACCGTCCCGGCGTGACGTCGGTGTAGGTCTTGTTCTTGAGATTATAGACAATGATATGCCAATACTTCCCGTCGCTGTATTCCGTCCAATGGCGATAGAGCAGATGATCAGCGATATGTGCCTGTATAGGATTCTTAGCCTTGCGCTCGATGGCGGCTTTGTTGGCCTTACCGTCAGCGCCGCCGATCTCGGGATAAACTTCTGCGGCGAAGGCAATCAAGTTGCCGTCGGGCGACACGGTGGCGCCGTCGATGCCCAGCGCATAGTCGGTGAGCTGTGTAGCCTTGCCGTCGCGCCAGGCATAAAGCTGAGATGAGCCGCTGGCCATGGAGACATAGTAGAGTGTGCGTCCGTCGGCCGACCAGAACGGCGAGAAGCTCTTGTTGTCAGTGGTGATGGTTTTGCCGTTCACGACAATGTTGCTGTAGCTCTTCTGAGCCTTCAGGTCAGAGCGGCTGGTGCCGTAGGCCAGTGCACCGGTGGCCGACACGGTTGGACCGGAAGCGTATTGCAACCGATAGATATCCTCGATGGTGAACGCCCGTTTCTGTGCCGCAAGCGGCATAGCGGCGAGCAGAGCCAAAGTAAAAACTGCTATTTTCTTCATATACCGTAGATTTTATGATACAAAGATAATGATTTTCTTTTAGACAGAGTAACATAAATAAAAAAGACATAGTAACATAGTAAACATATAGTGTGACTTGTGTTTACTATGTTACTATGTCTATAATATGTTTACTCTGTCTTTTACAGCGACCAGGTAGTGCCGTCCTTGGTATCGTTGATGACAAAGCCTGCATCGTTGAGTGCGTCTCGGATCTGGTCGCTGGTAGCCCAGTCTTTGGCCTCCTTGGCCTGTTGGCGCAGGCGCAGCACCATCTCCATGACCTTGCCATAAGCCTTTTCTCGGCTGGCATTACCCTCAGCGGCATCGTCTTTCAAGCCCAGCAGGTCGAAGGTGAAGAGGCGCATGGTGTCGCCGAGCTCCTTGAGATCGTCGGCAGAGATCTTAGCCTTGTGGTCAACAAGCTGGTTGACGAGATGGCAAGCCTCAAAGAGCGCGCTGATGACCAGCGGTGTCTGCAGGTCGTCGTTCATGGCGTCGTAGCAACGCTGACGCAGTTCTTTGACAAACTTCTGCACCTCGGGTTGCGATCCCTTGGCAGCTTGCACGCGGGCCAAATCCTTGATGCCCTTCATCAGACGGTCGTAGCCTTTCTGTGCAGCCTTGAGCGCGTCGTTGGAGAAGTCCACCGTGCCGCGGTAGTGAGCCGAGAGGATGAAGAAGCGGATCGTCATTGGCGAATAGGCCTGCTCCAGTGTGGGATGGTTGCCGGTGAAGAACTGCTCGAGAGTGATAAAGTTTCCGAGACTCTTACCCATCTTCTGTCCGTTGATGGTGATCATGTTGTTGTGCATCCAGTAGTGCACCATTTGATCGCCCTGTGAGGCTACTGCCTGCGCGATCTCGCACTCGTGATGCGGGAAGATCAAGTCCATGCCACCGCCATGGATGTCGAAATGGTTGCCGAGATACTTGCGTCCCATAGCCGTGCACTCGCAATGCCAACCGGGATAACCCTCGCTCCAGGGACTGGGCCAGCGCATGATATGCTCCGGTGTAGCCTTTTTCCATAGGGCGAAGTCGTACTGATGCTTCTTCTCCCCTACTCCGTTGAGCTCACGGCTGTTGTCCTTGATGTCGGTGAGATTGCGTCCGGAGAGGATGCCGTAGTGGTATTTCTGATCGTATTTCTCCACGTCGAAGTAGATAGAACCATTGCTTTCGTAGGCGAAACCATTGTTCATGATCTCCTTGACAAGCTCTTCCTGCTCGATGATATGTCCCGTTGCGTGGGGCTCTATCGACGGCGGCAGCACGTTGAGCATGTCCATGGCCTTGTGATAGCGGTTGGTATAGTATTGTGCGATCTCCATGGGCTCGAGTTGCTCCAGCCGTGCTTTCTTCTCGATCTTGTCGTCGCCCTCGTCGGCGTCGTGCTCGAGATGGCCCACATCGGTGATGTTGCGCACGTAGCGAACCTTGTAGCCCAGATGCTTCAGATAGCGGAAGAGCACGTCGAAAGTAATGGCCGGACGGGCGTGACCCAAATGCGGATCACCATAGACAGTAGGTCCGCAGACATACATACCCACGTGGGGAGCATTCAAAGGCTTGAAGAGCTCCTTGCTGCGGGTGAGCGTATTATAAATCAATAAATTCTGTTCCATAATCCCAAACGTTGTTTATTATAGATGCAAAGTTAATGATTTATTTCGAAATAGACAATAAAGGCAAAGAAGAATAGCACGTCAGGGCCAGTAGCTTGAAAACTGTTACGCACCGTTGCTACGCTCCCTGGTAAGTACGCACCCGCCGAAACAAAAATAAAGAAGGGGCAAAAGCTCACTGAGCCGCCCCCTACTTAATATATAATCAAGGCCCAAGGGGGATTGTCCGTGGCGGGCAGATGCCGCTGCCTAACCAAAGACAGTAACACATCTATAGAAAAAGAAGGGTATATCCCTTATTCCCTTCAGGCATGACCTGAAGGCTTTCA
>NZ_JAMXSP010000014.1:0-83171 GCF_025457485.1 Hallella absiana | reverse complement strand
AGCCTTCAGGTCATGCCTGAAGGGAATAAGGGATATACCCTTCTTTTTCTATAGATGTGTTACTGTCTTTGGTTAGGCAGCGGCATCTGCCCGCCACGGACAATCCCCCTTGGGCCAAAAAAAGAGGAATATAGTCAGTCACTGACAATATCATTCTATCGTCATAGAATCCATCGCCCAAAGTTGCACATTACAAAATAATTGCGTAAGTTTGCAAAAGAATAAAGAATGAACGCACTATGGAGCAGATGATGAGAAAATATCCGGTAGGCATTCAGACCTTCTCGGAAATCATAAACGGTGGCTATATCTACGTTGACAAGACCGACCTCGTATGGGAGTTGGTACACTATGCCAAGTTTATATTCATGAGCCGGCCCCGGCGTTTCGGCAAGTCGCTGCTCACGTCGACCTTAGATTCCTACTTCCGTGGCGACAAAGAACTCTTCAGAGGGTTGAAGATCATGGAGCTCGAAAAAGAATGGACGCAGTACCCGGTCATCCATCTCGACCTCAGTTCTACGAAGGGATGCACTACGCCTCAAGAGTTTCAACAATCGCTGATTCAGACTTTGAAGCAATTGGATATCTACGAGGAGAACGCCGATGAGTCTACACCCGGAATGAAGCTTGACGGACTGATCAGACGATTATATAAGGAGACCGGTAAGCAGGTAGTGGTCCTCATCGACAATTATGATGCCGCTTTACCTGACGCACTTGGTGACCAGGCTAAGCTTGACGCCATACAAGAGGAGTTACTGAATTTCTGCATACCGCTCAAAGTCGAAGAGCAGTATGTCGAGTATTGCTTCATCACTGGCATCACGAGATTCCCACAGCCGAGCATCTTTTCAAGCTTCAACAATATCGTTTATGTATCTATGCGCCCTAAGTTCGCATCTATCTGCGGCTTTACGGAGCATGAGGTACAAACTGTCTTTAAGGAGAGCATAGAGCAGATGGCCAAGGATTATCACCTGACCTATGAGGAGATGTTTAACAAGATCAAGCAGAAATATGGTGGCTACCATTTTGCTGAAGATGCAGAAGAGGTCTTCAATCCTTTCAGCCTGCTCAATGCATTAGGTGACCGACAGCTGAGCAACTACTGGTCTACGTATAGCACACCTCCCTTTCTCATCAATCAGATGCAACATTTCAATACAGACTTCGCATCAGGTAACTCTTTGGAGACACTGGATTTTGCTTTCGACGTGCCCACTGAGAACATGCACGACGCTCTGCCATTGCTCTATCAGAGCGGCTACCTCACCATCAAGGGCTATGACAGGGAGATTAGAGCCTATGAACTTGCCATTCCAAATGAGGAGGTACATGCGGCCTACGTCCGTGATCTGCTGTCCCCAGATGCCGACAAGCACACGGTGGACGAGTGGGAAATAGACGCCATGCAACCTTAATGCAAGGATGCGCAAGAGACCATAAGAAAGTCCCGCATTCCTATGGGTGAAAAACAATAATAACAAACTTGGGTAGACCATATAAACAAAGACGGAGCACCCGCGCATTTTTTCGCAGATGCTCCGTCTTTGTCTATGCTTATTCTATTTCCCACAGAGTATCTCTTCGGCGCGCGCCACTTGTTCCTTGCTGGGTGTGGGCACGTCTTTGAGCGTATAAGGTATGCCGAGTTCCTCCCACTTATAGACGCCAAGGGTATGATAAGGCAGCACCTCGACGCGCTCCACATTGTTGAGCGTGTCGATGAAGGCCCTGAGACGGTGCAGCTGGTCCTCGTCGTCGGTGACGCCCGGCACGAGCACGTGGCGGATCCATACCGGCACGCCAAGGTCGGAGAGACAACGGGCACAGTCTAGAATGTTCTCATTGCCGTGACCGGTGAGCTGACGGTGCGCCTCGCTGTCGATATGCTTCAAGTCGAGCAGCACGGTGTCTGTGCTCTGCATCAGCCGCAGGAACTTGCCGTAGAAAGGTTCGCGGCGCGTAAACGGCTGGGCTGCCGTGTCGAGACACGTGTTGATGCCGCGTCGGTGCGCCTCCTCGAAGAGTGCGATAAGCCCGTCGATCTGCAACAGAGCCTCGCCGCCGCTGACCGTGATGCCACCCTTGTCGCCCCAATAGGCACGATAGCGTTCAGCCTGGTCGAGCAGTTCCGTCACCGTCGTGGCTTTCTCCTCTGCTCCTGCCATGCGCCATGTGTCGGGATTGTGGCAATAGCGGCAGCGCATGTGACAGCCTTTGAGAAAGATGATGAAGCGGATGCCGGGACCATCGACAGAGCCAAACGACTCGGTGGAGTGAACGTATAAAGAAGCCCCACCTCCCTGAGGAGAGGTGAGGCCGAGTGTCTTAGAGTCTTTCATGAGCCTGGCGGGCGATGACGTCGAGCTGCTGCTCACGGGTCAGGTCGATGAACTTCACGGCATAGCCACTCACACGGATGGTGAAGTTAGCATACTCCGGCTTCTCAGGATGCTCCATGGCGTCCTTGAGTTTGTCCACGCCGAAGACGTTGACATTGAGGTGGTGTGCACCCTTGTCGAAATAGCCGTCCATGACGCTGACGAGTGTCTCGGCACGCTGGTCGTCGTCGTGTCCGAGCGCGCTGGGGCTGATGGTCTGCGTGTTGGAGATGCCGTCGAGTGCATACTTGTAGGGCAACTTAGCCAGCGAGTTGAGCGAAGCCAACAGGCCGTTCTTCTCAGCGCCATAAGATGGGTTGGCACCTGGAGAGAGCGGGGCACCGGCCTTACGGCCGTCAGGCATGTTGCTCGTGTACTTACCATAGACCACATTGGAAGTGATGGTCAGGATAGACGTTGTCGGCTCGGAGTTGCGATAGGTGTGATGTTTCTTCACCATGCCGATGAAAGTCTTGAGCAACCACACTGCGATGCTGTCAGCACGATCGTCATCATTGCCATAGCGGGGGAAGTCGCCCTCGGTCTTGAACTCCAGGGGGAAGCCCGTCTCGTCACGGATGATGTTGACCTTGGCATATTTGATCGCCGAGATAGAGTCAACAACATGAGAGAAGCCGGCAATACCCGTAGCGAAGGTGCGGCGCACATCAGTGTCGATGAGAGCCATCTCCTCAGCCTCATAGAAGTATTTGTCGTGCATGTAGTGGATGAGGTTCAGCGTCTTGACATAGACAGCGGCCAGCCACTCCATCATATCCATGAAGCGAGGCATGAACTCGTCGTAGGTCACCACGTCGCCCTCGATAGGACGGTAGGCGGGACCCACCTGCTCACGTGTCTTGCTGTCCACGCCACCGCTGATGGCGTAGGTGAGGCACTTGGCTAGGTTGGCACGGGCGCCGAAGAACTGCATCTCCTTACCCGTCTGTGTAGCGCTCACGCAGCAGCAGATACTGTAGTCGTCACCCCAGACAGGACGCATCACATCGTCGTTCTCATACTGGATAGAGCTGGTCTTCACCGAGATGAAGGCAGCGTAGCGCTTGAAGGCCTTCGGCAGGCGGCTGCTGTAGAGCACGGTGAGGTTGGGCTCGGGCGAAGGTCCCATGTTCTCCAGGGTATGGAGGAAGCGGAAGTCGTTTTTCGTCACCATGTGGCGACCGTCCTGTCCGATACCTGCCACCTCAAGGGTAGCCCACACGGGGTCGCCGGAGAAGAGCTCATTATAAGAAGGGATACGGGCAAACTTCACCATGCGGAACTTCATCACCAAGTGGTCGATGAGCTCCTGGGCATCCTGCTCGGTGAGCGTGCCCTCGTTGAGGTCGCGGGTGATATAGATGTCGAGGAAGGTAGACACGCGGCCCACCGACATGGCGGCACCGTTCTGTGTCTTCACGGCTCCTAAGTAACCGAAGTAGAGCCACTGCACAGCCTCACGGGCATTGGTAGCGGGCTGGGAGATGTCGAAGCCATACTGAGCAGCCATCTCCTTGAGGCCCTTGAGCGCTTTGATCTGCATGGCGATCTCCTCGCGCAGACGGATGACCTCGTCGATCATCTCGCGCTCGCCCATGTTGGCGAGGTCGTTCTGCTTCTCCTGGATGAGGCGGTCGATACCGTAGAGGGCTACACGACGATAGTCACCCACGATGCGGCCACGGCCATAAGTGTCGGGCAGACCGGTGAGGATATGGTTGTGACGCACGTGCTTCATCTCCGGCGTGTAAGCGTCAAAGACACCGTCGTTGTGTGTCTTCACATATTTATGGAAGATATTGTGAATCTCCTCGGAAGGCTGATAGCCATAAGTAGTGCAAGCCTGCTCAGCCATCTTGATGCCACCATAGGGCATGAAGGCACGTTTCAGCGGCTTGTCGGTCTGAAGACCTACGACACGTTCGAGGTCTTTGGTTTTCTCGTTGATGTAGCCGGGACCATAGGCAGTGAGTCCGGAGACCACCTCTGTCTCCATGTCGAGGACGCCACCTTTGGCACGTTCCTCCTTTTGCAACTTTTGCAGTTCGCCCCAAAGGGTGTTGGTAGCGTCAGTAGGACCGACGAGGAAGCTCTCGTCACCGTCGTACTGGGTGTAGTTATGCTGAATAAAATCTCTGATGTTGATCTCTTCCGTCCAAAGGGTACCGCGGAAGTTGCGCCATGCGTTGCTCATAAGCGTGGTTGTATTTTTGAGGATAAATAAATAATGTGGAGTGGTGTTTGCGCACACACCCCGTTGATTAGGCTTGCAAAGGTAGCCAATTTCCACGAGATACGCAAATAAAAAGTATCATAAGAAATGATGAGTCGTGCTTTTCTTGCTCAATCAATTTAAAAGTCTTATCTTTGTAAGTTCATAACAAAAATGCAATAATAATCAGTAAGCAATATGGTTTCTTTTGAAAGCGATTACAACAATGGCGTGCAACCCGAAATCCTGCACCGCCTCTTCGACACCAATGACGAGCAGACCAGTGGCTACGGCAACGACCCCTACTGCGAGCAAGCTAAGGAAAAGATCCGGCACGCCTGCCAGATGGGTAACGCTGAAATCTACTTCCTCATCGGCGGCACACAGACCAACACTACGATGATCGACGCTCTGCTCGCTCCGGGCGAGGGCGTCATTGCCACCGACATGGCACACATCAACGTGCACGAGGCCGGCGCCGTGGAGGCATTCGGGCATAAGGTTCTCGCCCTGCCCTCGGCCGACACGAAACTCACGGCGCAGCAGGTGGCTGACTATATGGAGCGTTTCCTTGCCGATCCCAGCCATGAGCATGAAGTGCAGCCGGGGATGATCTACATCACGCTGCCCACCGAGATGGGACTCATCTACTCTCAGGAGGAGCTTGGCGCACTCTATGATATGGCCCGCCGCTACCACCTTGCTCTGTATGTCGATGGTGCCCGTTTGGGCTACGGCCTGGCAGCCGAGGGCACCGACATGACGCTGCCCTTCCTGGCTCACCACTGCGACGCTTTCTACATTGGAGGCACAAAGGTGGGCGCTATGTTCGGCGAAGCCGTGGTCTTCTCGCAGCAGCGGCCGCCACGCGGTTTCTTCACTACTATCAAGCGCCACGGAGCCCTGCTCGCCAAGGGACGTATGCTCGGATTGCAGTTCGACACGCTCTTCACCGACGACCTCTATGGCCGCATCTCACGCCATGCCATCGACATGGCCATGCGCATGAAGGCGCTCTTCCGCAAATACGGTGTTCAGCTGGCCATCGACTCACCAACCAACCAGCAGTTTGTCATCCTCACGCCCGAACAACAACAGCGACTCAGCAAAAGCATTGTCTTTGAGGTGTGGGAACAGAAGGACGACCGTCAGCTCGTCTGTCGCTTTGTGACCAGCTGGGCAACAAGCGACGAGGATCTCACTGCCTTGGAGAAAGCACTCGCCAATGGATAGTCTCGCCCTGCTCATCAGTCCGCTTGGCTTTTGGAATCTCTACACCCTGCGGTTGCGTCATGTCCATGCAGAGGGAGAGGAGTACGCCGGTGGTGACTTCATCGACAAGGCGACAGACATAGACGACAAGGAACTGAAGCGACTCGTAGAACTGTGTCTTTGGACTCAGTCCGACAACCTCTTTTCCAAGGCCGGACGCAACTTCAACACCAAGAAAGCATTCTTCGAAAAAGCCGACAAGACCACACAGCGATATGTCATCTCTCAGGTGGATCTGCATATCACCGAGGCGGTAGCCACCGCCTCACGGCTCGGCGTGCACATATTCTTTGCCCCCAAGCCCGGCGAATGGCTCAGACAGCAGGATGAGCTGCACCTGAATGCCGAGCCACTGAAACTGCACGCGGCCTTCACCAAGACCGACGACGGCATCGACTACCGGCTCACGCTCGGCGACGACATCATCCCCTCGGCTCACCACACACAGGTACTCTGCAACAATCCCTCGCTCTTCGTCATCGACCATAGTCTCCGACAACTTGACGAGGGACTCGGCGGCAAACTGCTCACGCCCTTTCTGAAGAAAGAGATCTACCATATTCCTGCTTCCATCCAGGCAAAGTATTTCCGGCAATTCATCCTAAAGATCGTCAAGAAGATCGACATTTCCTCTGATGGCTTCGACGTCGACAATCTGCATCCTCAGGGTAAGGCGGTGCTGACGCTGCAAGCATCGATCAATGGTCTTTATACGCTCGACACGCAGTTTGTCTACGACACGGCTACGTTCTCCGTTTCTGACCGCCGGGAGAAGAGTGTGACTCTCCACGACGACGGCAAGAGCGTGACCTTTGTCTGCATCTGGCGCAACCGCGAATGGGAGTCCACAATCACCGAACTACTCGACAACGAGCTCCACCGTCCTCAGACTGCACCGCTGCAAGAGATGACAGCATGGCTGACAGCCAACGAGGCTGTGCTCAACCAGCACGGCATTGAGACGCAGCAGCGCACCACCCACCACTATGTCATCGGTGAGGTGGAGAGAATCCATAACGACCGCTGGACGGGCGACTGGTTTCAGATGCACGTCACCCTTGTCTTTCCCGATGGCACGCAGATGGCACTCACCGACTTCCGTGATGCAATCATCAATGGCGACCGAGAGGTGAGACTACCCTCGGGCAACTGGTTTGTCATTCCCGACGAGTGGTATGCCCAATACAGTGCTGCTATGCTCTTTGGACTGATGAAAAGCCATGGCACGCTCACCTTTCACCGT
Source organism: Hallella absiana (assembly GCF_025457485.1). Taxonomy (NCBI): domain Bacteria; kingdom Pseudomonadati; phylum Bacteroidota; class Bacteroidia; order Bacteroidales; family Prevotellaceae; genus Hallella; species Hallella absiana. The sequence continues at coordinate 76,057 of NZ_JAMXSP010000014.1, read as the reverse complement.
TCTCAACAGACGGTATTGCCGACCGAAGACCTCCTGCCGACTACACTGAAAGCTCCCGCAACCGGCGACACAGAGGAAAAGGCCTTGCCACCAAAAGGACTGAAGGCCACGCTGCGCCCTTATCAGCTTTTAGGCTACCAATGGATGCTCAGCCATCAACATGGTGGTACGGGCTGTCTGCTTGGCGACGACATGGGTCTGGGTAAGACGGTACAGACAATTGCCGTCATCCTCCATTATTTCGAAAGTTCAGCATCCGCTCCAACTGATGATCGTAGTAGAGAAGACACGACAGACAACGGACTCATTAAGGATGCCGGGAATTCTGAAGATCAGGCTGACTATAATATAATAAGGAGTGATCAGGTTATAAGGAGTAACCATATAATAAGGAGTAAGCCAACCAGCACGCCTGTTCAGATGAGTTTGTTCTCTGATGAGGAGATGAGCGGGCACGCCGCAAAAGCCATACCGCCGGCAGCCGTTTCCCAACCCGATCTGCGTCAGCAGTCCGGTCACCGTCCCGTGCTTGTTGCCGCTCCCTCCTCCGTCGTCTTCAACTGGCACGACGAGTTTCGGCGCTTTGCTCCCTCACTGCGTGTGGTGGAGTATACGGGCAATGCCCGCGAGCGGGCTGTCAAACAGTCCCAACTCGCCAATGCCGACGTAGTGCTCACCTCCTACCCTATGCTCCGCAACGACATTGGAGTGCTCAGCCGTCTGTCCTTCGCCATTGCCGTTTATGACGAGGCACATGCCTTCCGCAACAACACGTCACTACTCTATCAGGCTGTGCTGAAGATTCATGCCGACTTCCCCATTGCACTCACAGGTACGCCGATGGTCAACGCGCTCGATGAACTGTGGACGCTGATGAGCGTACTCAACCCTGCTCTCCTTGGCGACTACGAGACCTTTCAAAACAATTTCATCCATCCCATCAACGTCAACTTGCAGGATGAGCATACAGCGATCCTGCGCAAACTTGTCGCCCCCTATTTCCTTCGCCGACTGCGTGGCGACGTGCTCGACAGTCTGCCTGAGCGACAAGACGAGCAGGTATGGTGCGATATGACCGAGGCGCAAGCGGCTCTCTACGAAGAAGAACAGAGCAAGATGCGCAACCTGCTGATGGATGCGGAGCAAGCCAACAACCGGATCGTGGTGTTGGCCGCCATCACCCGCTTGCGCCGACTGGCCTGCAGTCCCAAACTGGAACATAAAGAAGGCGACTCTGGAAAGGTGTTGGAAGTCTTCGATCGACTGGAGGAATTGCGAGGCACCGACCACAAGGTATTACTCTTCAGCGAGTTCACCTCTTTCCTCGACGTGATTGCAGAAGAGATGAAGCAGCGCGGCTGGAGCTACGACATGCTCACAGGACAGAGCCGTGACCGCGAAGCCATTGTGAAGCATTTCCAGCAGACGCCCTCCTGTCAGTTCTTTCTCGTCTCGCTCAAGGCGGGTGGTGAAGGCCTCAACCTCACTGAGGCCGACTATGTCTTTCTCCTTGACCCATGGTGGAACCATGCTGCTGAGGAACAGGCCATTGCCCGTGCTCACCGCTCGGGACAACGACGCTCGGTCATGGTCTACCGCTTCATCACGCGTGGATCACTGGAAGAACAAATACTAAAGGTACAGGACAGGAAAGACGACCTTGTCAAGGCAATTATACAGAATAATGTATAATGTATAGTGTATAATGTATAAATAATAAATAGCGTATAATGAAGGACGCAAAAGCAGACAAGAGAAGAGAGTTCGTGAAGGCTGTCTACGACATTGTCAGACAGATACCCTCCGGTCGTGTGCTCACCTACGGTCAGGTAGCCACCTTGGCCGGGTGTCCTCATCATGCCCGCCAAGTAGGCTTCTGGCTCAGTCGTGTACCACAGGAGTTGCATCTTCCGTGCCATCGTGTTGTCAACAGCGCAGGTCGTCTCTCCCCCGTCTTTCCGGAGCAGCGCGAGCGACTCCTCCACGAAGGCGTGCTCTTTAAGTCCAACGGTTGTGTAGACATGAACCGCTGTCAATGGAAACTTTGAGGCTGTCTGCCAAGCAATATTTTTACTCTGTTACTCTGTCTTATTAAAGCCCTTACTTTGTTACTCTGTCTTTTCCAAGGACAGCAGCCGGCGATGATAGAAATAGTAGTAGAGTACTCCCGCAATAGTGAGTCCGAAGGGGAAGGAGAACCACACGCCCACCAAGCCGCCATGCAGGCTGATGCCGAAGAGATAAGCCAAGGGCAGCGACACCACGAAATAAGAGAGAAAGGCCACGAGCATCACCGGCTTGACATAAGCCAGACCGCGCATCGCATTGCTGAAAGTGCACTGCAAGCCATCGCTGAACTGATAGATGATCAGCGGCACGATGGCACTGGCCACCTCAGCCGCTACCATAGGTGAACTGGTAAAGAGAAAGCCCATCTGCTCGCGGAAGATGATCACAGGCACAGAGACAAGGATAGCAATCATGAAGTTGAGATGACATCCTGCCCATGCCGTACGCCGATAGCCGTGTAGTCGTGTTGCCCATGGAAATGGCTCACACGGATAGACACTGCCGAAGCAAGCGCATAGTAGAACTGGAAGAAAAGCTGGCTGATGGTGAGCATGATCTGATGCCCGGCCAGTGCATTAGTGCCGATCCATCCCACGATGATGCTGCACAGCGACCAGGCACCGCTCTCCATGCCCATCTGCAAGCTGATAGGCGTACCCAAGACGGCGAGCGCGCGCATCTCACCGCGACTCACCCGGCATTTTCGGAATGCTGCACGCTCGGCGCGATGACGTACAGAAAAAGCAAAACACAGGGCGATAGCTATGAACATCGTCACGCGGGCTGCCAGTGTGGATAAGCCCGCACCGGTGATGCCCATCTCGGGCAAACCCCAGTGACCATAGATGAGCAGCCAGTTGCCCACGATGTTCAGCGCATTGCCACCGAGGAGTATCCACATCGGCGTCTTCGTGTCGGTGGTAGCATCGAAGAGTTGCTTCAACCCGTTGACCCAACAGACAAAGGGAATGGACACCAGGTTGATGAGATAGTAAGGACGCACATAGGGCAACAGCTCATCAGGCTGCCCAAGCTTATCAAGGAAGAAATAGAGTATTGAGTAGACAGCCATCAGCACAAGAGCAGCCAGCGTGTTCACCGCCAGTCCATTTTTCACCGTCGACCCGATGCTGTCCACGTCACCCTGTCCGTAGGCTTTGCCGATGAGCGGTGTCATGCAAAGGGCAAACCCCATGGCCATGAGCAGTCCCAGGATGAAGATGTTGCTCACCAGCGATGCCGCGGCAAGCTCCACAGTAGTGTGGTGACCGATCATCAGCGTGTCGGCAAAGTTCTGAAGCACCACGCCGATCTGTCCGATGATCAGCGGCGTGCCCAACATCACGAGAGCCCGGTAATGGCTAAAGTATTTCCTCATTGGTGTCTGTTTTTAGTGCAAAGTTACAAAGAATATTTTGCTTTCTTCTTCTTTTTTATTAACTTTGCAAGAAACATACGCCAATCACTTTTATGGACGACGACAAGACTATAGACAAAGATAAAGAGCTGAAAGATAGCAGCAACAACAAGCCCAACGAGGGCGAACAGCTATCAGACGACGACGAGCTCACCGAAGACGAGCACTCCGACTACAAGCCCGCCGACCGCTTCGATGCCTCGGCCGTGCATCATCTCAGCGGCATGTACAAGAACTGGTTTCTGGACTATGCCTCCTATGTCATCCTTGAGCGCGCTGTGCCGCAAATCGAGGATGGACTGAAACCTGTGCAGCGCCGTATCCTTCACTCGATGAAGCGCATGGACGACGGACGCTACAACAAGGTGGCCAACATCGTGGGACACACCATGCAGTTCCACCCTCACGGCGACGCCTCCATCGGCGACGCACTCGTGCAGCTCGGACAAAAGAATCTGCTCATCGACACGCAGGGCAACTGGGGTAACATCCTCACCGGTGACCGTGCCGCCGCTCCCCGATATATCGAGGCACGACTCTCGAAGTTTGCCCTTGAGACGGTCTTCAACCCGAAGACCACTGATTGGCAGATGAGCTACGACGGACGCAACAAGGAGCCGGTGACCCTGCCCGTGAAATTCCCGCTGCTGCTGGCACAAGGTGCCGACGGCATCGCCGTGGGACTCTCCAGCAAGGTGCTGCCCCATAACTTCAACGAGCTCTGCGACGCCGCCATCCACTACCTCAAGGGCGAGGAGTTCCATCTCTATCCCGACTTCCCCACCGGCGGTGCCATCGACGTGAGCAAATACAACGACGGGCAGCGCGGCGGCGTGGTGCGTGTCCGTGCCAAGATCGACAAGCTCGACAACAAGACGCTTGTCATCCGCGAAGTGCCGTTCTCCAAAACAGCCGCCACTCTGCAGGACTCCATCACCAAAGCCATCGAGAAAGGCAAGATCAAGGCCCGCCGCGTCATCGACATGACAGCCCGTGACGTGGAGATTCAGGTACAGCTCACCCCGGGCACCTCGTCCGACAAGACCATCGACGCCCTCTATGCCTTCACGGACTGCGAGATCAATATCTCGCCCAACTGCTGCGTCATCGAGGACAACAAACCGTGCTTCCTCACCGTCAGCGACGTGCTGCGCCACAGCACCGACCGCACCATGGGCCTGCTGCGCAAGGAGCTGCTCATCCGCAAGGGTGAGCTGCAGGAACAGCTCTTCTTCGCCTCGCTGGAGCGCATCTTCATCGAAGAGCGCATGTACAAGGAGCGCCGCTTCGAGCAGGCTGCCAACCAGGATGCCGTGGTGAAATTCCTCGACGAGAAGTTCACACCCTATAAAGAGCAGTTGCTGCGCGACATCACCCGCGACGACTACTTGCGACTGCTCGAGATCAAGATGCAGCGCATCCTGAAATATAATAAGGACAAGGCCGACCAGCTCATGGCGAAGATCAAGGCTGAGATCAAAGGCATCGACCATGACCTGGCACACATGACCGACGTCACCATCGCCTGGTTCCAACATCTCAAGGACACCTACGGCAAGGACCACCCACGCCGCACCGAGATACGCAGCTTCGAGAACATCGACTCCACAAAGGTGGTAGAGGCCAACGAGAAACTCTATATCAACCGTCAGGACGGCTTCGTGGGTACGGGACTGAAGAAGGACGAGTTTGTCTGCAACTGCTCCGACCTCGACGACATCATCATCTTCTACCGCGACGGCAAATACAAGGTCATCCGCGTGGCCGACAAGATCTTCGTGGGCAAGAACATTCTCTGGGTGCAGGTCTTCAAGCGCAACGACAAGCGCACGGTCTACAACGTTGTCTACCGCGACGGGCGGCAGGGCTACTACTATATCAAGCGCTTCAACATCACCAGCATCATCCGTGACCGCGACTACGACCTCACCCAGGGCAAGCCGGGCTCACGCGTGCTTTACTTCACCGCCAACCCCAATGGCGAAGCAGAGATCATCAAAGTGACGCTCGACCCTGATCCGACCAAGAAGAAGCAAAACATCTTCATGGACAAAGACTTTGCCGAGGTGCCCATCAAGGGACGTACGGCTCACGGCAACATTCTGTCGAAGCAGAGCATCCACCGCATCTCGCTCAAGAGCCACGGACACTCTACCCTTGGCGGCCGCAAGGTATGGTTCGACCCCGATGTCAACCGCATCAACTACGAGGAGCGCGGACGCCTGCTCGGGGAGTTCAACGACGGCGACAGCATCCTCGTCGTGCTCGACAACAATGAGTTCTACATCACCGACTTCGACCAGAACAACCACTACGAGGACAACATCCGCATCATCGAGAAGTGGCGGCCCGACAAAGTGTGGACCGCCGTGCTCTTCGATGCCGACAACAGCGGCTATGCTTATATCAAGCGCTTCCAGATGGAGGCCAGCCGTAAGCACCAGAGCTTCCTCGGCGACAACCCCAAGAACCAGCTGCTATTGCTCACCGACACCGTCTATCCGCGTGTGCGTGTGACTTTCGGTGGTGCTGACGCGTCACGCGCGCCAATGGACATCGACGTGGACAGCTTCATTGCCGTGAAGGGTTTCAAGGCCAAGGGTAAGCGCATCGCCACATGGCAGGTCGACAAGGTGGAAGAGCTCGAACCGCTCAGACAGCCCGAACCGGAGCCGGAGGACAACAATCCCGAAGACAACGAACAGGAGGAGAACCTCGACCCTGATGCCGGTAAGTCGCAGCAGCAGGTCATCGACGAGATCACGGGACAGCTCAACTTGTTCCCAGAGTAGGAGCCCCCCCTTTAGCTCCCCCCGAGGGGGGGAGGACCGCAAAGTCATCAATACAGCCCTCCTCTAACTCCCCCCAAGGGGGGAGGACCGCTAAACCATCAACAACCAAACGCTCGGGAATTGCCTTTCTCCCCCCTTGGGTGGAGAGTTAGAGGAGGGCTTCCATATATTATCTATATGAATAGACTAACCACCACCCTCGCCATCGCCGCCATCGCTACAAGCCTCGCGGCACAGGAAAACCAACCTGTCCAACACGCCACACAGCGTGAGCGGGCCGGGCAAGTGAGTGTGGGCTATACCGACATCCTCGACACCTATCTCTCGCAGGAGAAGTTCACAGGCACGGAGTTTGGCTATCTCTCGCAGACACTTTGGCGGCGCGACAGCAGCAAAATAGTCAGAGAGGCCGTACACCACGTACTCGTCTCTGTGGCAGGCACACGCGGCAACGACAAATCGCTGCTCTCACTACTCTACAACCTCAGGCTCGGCTGGATGTATCGCTGGCACTGGGCTTCCCCACGGCTGACGCTGCTTGCAGGAGGAGCCATCGACGGCACACTCGGCGGTGCCTATGACACGCGCAACAGCAACAATCCGGCACAAGCACGCATCGCTCTCTCCATCGACCCGACAGCCCGACTGACATGGCAGCTCCACACCGGGCGGCGCCCTCTCGCCCTGCACTACGACGTGACAATGCCGCTCATCGGCATGGCCTTCTCGCCCAACTACGGACAGTCGTACTACGAGATCTTCTCACGCGGCGACTATGACCACAACATCGTGTGCACGTCACCTTTCAGTGCTCCACAGCTCTATCAGCATCTGAGCTTGGACTTCCGTCTGTGGCGCACTACCTTCCGCGTGGGCTATCTCGGCGAATACCGACAGATGAAAGCCAACAACCTTAAATACCACCAATATACCCACAGCATCACCCTCGGCTGGTGCTATTGATCTGTTCCAACTATGAAAACGACCGTCCGCCATCTTCTTCTTTTCCTCGCCGCCCTGCTGCTCTGCACAGCCTGCGTCGACGAGGACCAGTTTGCCGACAACCCTAAAGGCAACTTTGAGGCCTTGTGGAAAATCATGGACGAGCACTACTGCTTCTTCCAGGAGAAAGGCGTGGACTGGGACTCTATCCACACGGTCTATGCACAGCAGATCAACAATCAAATGACCGACGAACAGCTCCTTGAGGTGCTCGGCAATATGCTTGCCACACTCAAGGACGGACACGTCAACCTCTTTGCCTCCTTTGACTACACCCGCTACTGGGGCTTTCACGAGAACTATCCCAGCAACTACAGCGACACACTCGTCAGCCGCTATCTCGGCACCGACTACCGCATCGCCAGCGGCATGAAGTACCGAATCCTCGACGACCAGATCGGATACCTGCGCTGCGCCACCTTTGAAAACAACATCGGCAGCGGCAATCTCGACGACATCCTCCTCTACCTCGCTCCCTGCCGTGGACTGATCATCGACCTGCGCGACAATGGCGGCGGCATGATCACCAGCGCTGAGGAACTCGCGGCCCGCTTCACCAACAAGAGCATTCTCGTGGGCTATATCCGCCACAAGACAGGTAAAGACCACGATGACTTCTCGCCGATGCAGGAGCAATGGCTCAAGCCCGGCAAGGGTCTGCGCTGGCAGAAGCCCGTAGTGGTGCTCACCAACCGCCAGGTCTATTCTGCCGCCAACGAGTTTGTGAAGTATATGCGCTACTGTCCCAACGTCAAGGTGGTGGGCGACCGCACGGGTGGCGGTGCCGGACTGCCCTTCTCCAGCGAGTTGCCCAATGGCTGGAGCATCCGTTTCTCCTCCTGCCCGATGTTTGACCGCGACCGACAGAGCACCGAGAATGGCATGGCTCCCGACGTGAGCGTGTCGCTCACCATGGAGGACTTCTACCGCAACCGCGACACCATCATCGAGACTGCAAGAAAGATACTGGGTGGAAAGAAGAAATAACGGAGGAAAAAACAGCTTTCACCATTCATACCAGCTCTGTCATACCGTACAGTACTTTAGACAAGAGCAAAAAATGGGGAAAAAGACTCGGTAGTCCGCATCAAAATCAGACATATCAAGACTATACAAATGCACAGACAGGCCTAACAAAAGCCATCATCACTACCCGGCCACTGGCTTCCGTGCTCTAATGGATAACTAAGAGATTTTCGTGTTGGGCTGGAGGAACGGAAAGCCTACATTAAGACCTCTTTAGTTTACAGTTTTGGGAGTACATTTACCATTCGAGCTTCAACTTGTTCGGCAGTCTTATCCTTTCCCATTTAGCCTTGTATCAATTTTCTTTCATCATGCGCTATTCGTTTGTCGGCATGCTTCTGAGAATGAAATAGAACTCTGCGGATGTCACGTCCGGCGGACAAGCAGCCTTGCGTTCCTCGGTCGTAGCATTCTCGGGCAACTGCGCGATGGCGTGGCGGATGGCCTTCACCTTCTCGCCGTCGATGACCTTGTCGGCACTGATCTGACCGGAACTCACATAAGGAGCCAGATGGCCGAGAATGGTGCTGAGGGCCAGATGGCGCTCATCGGCAATCTGCTGCGGTGTCTTGCCTTGACGGAAGAGCGTGTAGGTCTGGACATAGGTAGACACGCGGGGGGCCTTAGCAGCCTTGGACGTAGTGCGCTCAGTTGAAGAAGTCGACACGGGCGAAGCCACGCTACTCTTTCTCTTCCGTGGTCGGCTGCCCGGCATCACCACGTCCATGGCGTCGAGCGTAGTCTCCTGCTTGGCCTGCATATAAGCCGAGACCGTGAAGGGCGTCTCTTCCATGGCTCGCAGCAAGCGGTCCTTGGACAGATAAGCCAGCCAGAGATCCTTGTAGCGCTCGTCAAAGAGTTGCATGCCGCGCTTGTTGTTGGTGCTGGCCATCTTGGTTTTCTCAATGGCGTCGGGCAGCATCTCCTCCAGTCCCGTGACGAAGTAAGCCGCGCTACGCTTCACCCTGTCGAGGAAGGCAGGAGCGTGCAAGCCCTCGGCGGATGTCTGCTGGATGACCGTGCGCCAGCGCAAGGCCACGTCGATGACCTTCTGCTTCAGCTGGTCGATGACCGTACCATGATAGCTGGTGAGCTTGGGGAACTGCCGGAAATACTCCAGCAAGAGGCGGTGGAGCTGCTGCTCAGCGGCAAAGAGCGGCATGAAGTTAAAGAGGTCGTAGAGTTGCGTGCGATAGTATTCCTCCTTGAGGGCAGGCAGCGCCTCGATGCTCTTCTCGGCCTCGGTCTGCTGCCGTGCGATATAGTCGTTGACACGTGCGTCGCCGATGATGTTGCGGGGCTGTATCTGCGAGGCGAGTACGAGACCCTCCAGACTCTTGCAGCGGCTCAGTGCCACATAGACTTGTCCCGAGGCGAAGGAAGCACTCGCATCGATGATGGCGTGCTCAAAGGTCAAGCCCTGACTCTTGTGGATGGTGATGGCCCAGGCCAGACGCAGAGGGTATTGCCGGAAGACGCCGAGCACCTGCGGTTCGATGACCTTCGTCTCCTCGTTGATGGCGTAGCGTGTGTTCTCCCATTCGGCGGGCTCCACGCTGATGGTGTAGTCGTCGCCGGGACACTTCACCACGACCTTACCCTCCTCAAAGCCGACAACGTGTCCGATGCGTCCATTATAATATAGGTGTAAGGGAGAAGGATCATTCTTGATGAACATCACCTGCGCGCCTTGTTTCAACTCAAGGTTGACATCGGCAGGATAGCTGCTTTCGGGAAATTCTTTCTCTATCTCAGCCTTGAAGACATAGCGCTTGCCGGGCAGCTTATGCAGTTCATTGTCGTTGTAGCTGTCGGCCATGCGGTTGTGAGTGGTCAGCCGGATGTATCCTTCCTCAGCTTTTGGTATGAACATCGGCTTGCAGCGGGCGTTGAGACGGGCAAGGTCCTCGGCTGTCGGCACGCCGTCGCGCACATGGTTGAGGATGCCGATAAACGCCTGATCCTGCTGACGGTAGACATGGGTGAGCTGTATGGTGACGTAGCTTGTCTGCTGAAGCGCATGACTGCCAAAGAAATAAGGAGTATCGTAGTAAGGACGCAACAGCTCCTCGTCGCGCGGCGTGACCACGGGTGTGAGCTGGTGAAGGTCACCGATCATCAGCAGCTGCACACCGCCAAAGGGTAGTGTCGGATCGCGATAGCGCCGCAGCACATTGTCGATGGCATCGAGCAAGTCGCTGCGCACCATGGAGATCTCGTCGATGACCAGCATGTCGAGCGTGCGGATGATGCGCCGTTTCTCCTTGCCAAAGTCATAGCGGTCCTTAAATGTAGTGCCCGGCACATAGGGAGAGAGCGGCAACTGGAAAAAGCTGTGGATGGTCACGCCGCCGGCGTTGATGGCCGCCACGCCGGTAGGTGCCACGACGATGATGCGCTTGGAGGAATGCTCCTTCAGCGCCTTGAGGAAGGTAGTCTTACCCGTTCCGGCCTTTCCGGTGAGAAAGATGCTGATGCCGGTGTGCTCAGCGAATTCCCATGCGTTGCGCAACTCTTTGTTTTCCATAATGTCTGCTGTAATCGGTTTGTTCTTACAAATTTAATGTAAATCAGCGAAACAGCCAAAGGATGTGGCGTTTTCTTTGCTTTTAATACTTGCAAATATGGAAAGAAAGACGTATATTTGCAGAAAAGATTCATAGCAGTCAATCATGAGCAACGATTTCAAGCGCATTCCCTACGGCATCTCCGACTTTAAGCAGGTGCGGAAGGAGGGACTTTAGAAAGGTAAAAAATGCATGCTCCCGCCTTTCCTTGTGAACATTATTCCTTGCGGAAAGCTTGGGGCGTCGTACCCATCGACTTGGTGAAATAACGGCGGAAGCTGCTTAAGGAATTAAATCCCGACTGTGTGGCGATGTCCTCCAATGGCAATGACGTGGAGGACAGAAGTTTTTTTGCCCGTTTCACCCGCCATTTGTTCACGTATTCATAAAACGTGGTGTGCAGCTGCTGATTGATATAGTTGGAGATATAGGTACGGTTCGTGCCCACAGCCATAGACAGTTCCACGATGTTGAGCTTGGGGTTCAGGTAAATCTTTTCTTCTTCAAAGACTTTTCGGAAACGGCCTTCAAACTCGTACGCCTTTACACAGCCTTCTTTTTTCTCTTCCTTATCCAGGTTGTCCAAGGCCTTGAGCATGTCTTCCTGACGATATACAAAATAGCAGAACAGCCCCAAGAGAACTATCATGATAAAATTATAAAGCGTAGCCATTATCTCCGAATTGTAGAAAGTGTCAACCAACCACAGCAACAGCATCCCTGCGTAAAGACACACGATATATTTCAACCAGTAGAGCGACAACTCTTCGTCGGAGAAATCAGACTCCAACTGACGGTTGAACCTCTCGACAGCGAAGTAGCCATAAACAAGGATGCCCAATGAATAGATGACTGTAAGTACGAGTGTGGTTTGATACACAATCGCGCTACCCGTTACAAGATATAGAATGAATGCCGTGAGATAAACCACTGCGTTAACAGCGATAAGCCGCAGCATCTTCTGCCGCGGTGTGGTGAGTCTGATGAGAATGAACAGTGCACATGGCACTACGGTCATCTCCAGAAAGTCGGTCTCGGGAGCTGACAATGCGGACATCTGCTGACCAGACATGTAGAAGAAAGACAATTCTACAACACTGATCAGCAACAGATACAACATGAAGCGGAACATCATTTTTTGTAAGTCGTTGCGCTGTCCCTTATAATACATTGCTACGGTGCAGACCAGCTGCGCCATAACCAGCATACCAAAAGAGAAATCACATATAGATTTTGCAAAGCTCTGTTCTATCATCGTAGTAATAGGTTTCTAAGGCAAAAGTACAAAAAATAAAACAGAATCACCGATATATCAGCGGCTTTTTGATGTCAAACGGTAAAAAGAGCGCCAAACAGTAAAAAACAAGTTGTCAGAGAGTACATTTGACCTACTGCTCTTGTCAAAACGCTACTGCTGACCTATCTTTGTAAAAAAGCAATCTGCAAACATTATGAGTTCAAACGCATCCATCTGCCGTCTGTCTCTGTCGCACTGGAACGTGGCACTGCCCATAGGCTGGATATGGCTTGTCTGTCTGGCGATGATACTCGTCTCCTGCGGAGAAAGAGAGGAAGAGCGCAGCATCCTGCCCGATGACTTTGCGCTGTGTGCAGGCGATGTGGTGTTCCGCAGAGGTGAGGGCATAGCGAGCCACGTGGTCCTTGCCACTGATGCAAATGGCAACTATTCCCACGTTGGCATCGTTGTCGATTACGCAGAACGAAGGATGATCGTCCACGCCGTTCCCGGCGAGCCGGACTTTGACGGCGATGTTGACCGGGTGAAGATGGACACGCCGGAGAAGTTCTTCTCATACAAGAATGCATCAAAGGGAGAGGTTTGCCGGACAGGAGACAGCTCCACAGCCCAGCGAGCAGCGGACGTTGCACTACGTATTTACCGTAGAGGCACACTGTTTGACGATAAGTTCGACGACCAGGATACTTCGAAGATGTACTGCACGGAACTGATCGTTTATGCCTATCGCCATGCTGGCATCGATCTGACAGAAGGCAGGCGCCACAAGATAGACCTGCCCATCATCAAGGCAGCGTGCATCCTTCCGAGCGACATTTACGCCTCAAGGCATCTCAAGACTATGATCAAGTTTCACCAATAATAAACAACCACTATGAAAAAGTTATTGTCATTTCTCATGTTCACCGCAGTGCTTGCCGTATTTGCAAGCTGCGGCAAGTCGGAACCGCGTGCGGTTGCCGAGAAGGCCTTACAATGTGCCATTGACGAAGACTATCGCGGCTATTTCGACTGTGTTTACTTCCCCGCTGACAAGCAGGAACAGAAAGAAGCCTACGTCTCCATGATTGAAGAGAAGGTAAAGAAGGCCAAGGAGAAGGGGCAAAAAAACGACAAGCAGCCCGTGAGCTATGAGTTCGTTTCTGAGCAAGTCCATGAAGAAGAGGGCACGGCGTCTGAGGTCTTCAACGTGAAGTATGCATCGGGCAAAACAGAGCAGACCAATGTCGATATGAAGAAAGAGGAGGATGGACATTGGTATTTAGTGAACAAAAAGTAAAGCACACCTTCATCCTTAACGGTCATTCTGAGGTTTTAGAAGCCTCCAACGGAAGATTTCTGATGACCGAACAGTAAGAACATCATTAAAAGACGAAAGACATGAAAACGCGAAATCTATTCTATCTCTGCCTTGCTTTCCTTTTGCTCGGCACGATTCCTACTCAAGCTCAAAGTCTTGGCAGTATCCTCAAGAAAGCCAAGAAGGTACTTAGTACAATAGATCAACAGACTAAATCCACGAGCACGACTACTTCCACGGCTGCATCAGCGAAAAGTGATGACGGGCCGAAGGCGAAAGCCACACCCATCGCGGGTGGCGGTACGCTCTACAATCCCTTTGAGAAGAACTTAGATGTAGAGGTCGTTGAAGTCTATGGCACGAGCAAAAGTATGAACTTTGGCAATGTGTCGGTGGTTTTGAGACTAAAGGCTAAGACCGTCATCGACAAGATCAACTATATCGGTGACGACAAGACCACTGCCTATGACGACGAAGGCAATGTGTACCGCATCGACAACACCGCCTACTCCATCAAGGTTGCTGAGGGCATCAGCGTGAAAGCGGACCTGGGGGCATACAATCTCCACTTCCTCAATGTGCCCAAGAAAACACAAAAGCTCCAGCTCGTCAAGCTCTTTCTCTACAACGACTTTGAAGATGGCAGTGGTGCCCAAAGAGGATATATCGAGTTGCGCGATGTTCCTATTACGTGGCGGAAGTAGCATTCTCAACTCAGCCAATACTTTTGAAAAGCTCTATCTGTACCATTAATGAACATTCAGCTATAGTATTTTGGACATTGCATCATCATGGATTAACCACGAATTTCTCACTATTTATGTTTATGAGAAATTCGTGGTCAATTCATGAACATTCATGTGAATACAATATTATCAGTTTCTGCCGATGATCCCTGTCTGTGTGGTTTCATCAAGGCGCAGGCCGCCAAAGCCTGGTTCATATCTGCTACCATCTCCTCTTCGGCACAACGATAGCTATGCATGCCTGCCCACACGGAGCAACACAGCAGGGTCACAAAGACCACAATAGTATAGAGCGGTTTCATAGCAGAAATATCAAATTAGTGTTTCAATGATACAAAGTAAAGAAAAAAAAGCAAAAGCGCAAGAAGAAAGCCATATTATAATGAGAAAAACGTATCTTTGCAACAACAACACTATCAACCCAACAAACATGAAAAAGATACTATTCATCATTGGCTCATTGCGTAAGCAGAGCTTTAACAGAGAACTGAGTGTGATGGTCAAGGGCATGCTCCAAGGCAAAGCCGAAGTAACAGAACTGGATTACTCTCAAGTGCCATTTATCAACCAGGATGAAGAATATCCGGCTCCGCAAGCTGTTGCAGACGCACGCAAGGCTGTAGCAGAGGCTGACGGCGTGTGGATCTTCTCGCCGGAGTATAACTATTCCTATCCCGGACATGTGAAGAATCTCATCGACTGGCTCTCGCGCCCCGTTGATCCTGCTGATCGCAACGCGCCGACTGTGCTCGCCGGAAAGAAGTTCACACTCACGGGAGCTGGCGGTAAAGCTGCCACAGCAGGATGCCGCAAGCTGCTCACCACGCTGCTCACCGTGCTGAAAGCCGACGTGATGACAGAGGGACAGACGGGCATCGCACTCAACCTGGAAGCCTGGACCGAAGGCCGCATGATCCTTACTGAGGAGCAGAAAGCACAGCTCGCCAAGCAAGCAGAGCTGTTCCTGGAGTTCATCAAATAGGCAATGTGAAGCAAGCCCGTAAGCAACAACAAAGGAGTGTAAAGCTATTCCTGGTCAAGTCACGTAGTTTTACACGCTTGATTTTCCTAAAGGGGGAAGGATCTTTTCCTGCGTAGGAAAGGATCCTTCCCTGCGTAGTGAACGATCTTTTTCTATAAGGTTACAACATTGAAAGCGCTAAAATGGGAACAGCACAATGGCGTGATCACCCCACGAAAGCTGTTGTTTATACCCAACAAAAAGCAATTGGATCATCACAAGAAGACGGAATCCTCTGTCCTTTTCAAGAATTGGAGAATCAAAGAATTCATCAAGTGTATCTCACACAGAGGCACTGAGACACAGAGAAGGGCTGATACGTATTTATGAAGATTTCTTTCGTTTCTCTGTAGTTTTTCGAAAGAAATAGCGTCTAATGGGTGTAACAATTCAATCAAGACAATGGCAACAAAACCATCAGAACAGCAGTTTGCCCAACTCGTCAAGGAGCAGAAGAGCACCATCTACACGGTTTGCTATATGTTCTCCAAAGACGAGGACGAGGTGGCTGACCTTTTCGAAGAGGTGCTCGTCAACCTCTGGAAAGGGTTTCAAGAGTTCCAAGGACGCAGCAACCCGCGCACATGGGTCTACCGCGTGAGTCTGAACACTTGCATCTCGGCCGACAGAAAGAGGAAGCGGCGGAAGACGATACCGCTAAGTATGGACATCAACCTCTTTGAGGACGACGATGCTGACTCACGACAGGTGCAGATGCTTCGCAACCGTATCGCACGCCTCGGACCCTTCGACCGCGCCATCGTACTGCTCTGGCTTGAGAATATGAGTTATGAGGAGATAGGACAAGTGATGGGGACCGGTCATCGCCATCATCCTGCTCTGTCTTGCTGACACGATCTTTGACTATAAGGTCAACCACATCAAGGACGAGGCTTTTATGGGCGACAACCTCATCCCCACAGCTCTAAGACTGCAGCGGGCCAAGCGGCTGAGCGCCCTGCAGATGATGGTCGGCATGCCTTTGATGCTACTCTTGTTTGGCTGGTTCCTCTTCGACTTCTTTCAGAGCATTAATTATAAAGACGAGCTGCTCACCTCTGCGGCATGGGGAGGCATCGTAGGCGGATGCATAGGAACGGTATGCGGAATAATCTTCTCTTTCCAGCTCTACCACAAGCAACAGAAGACACGCCAGCAGGTCATTGACCAAATCAATGACCTAATGGCGGAAGACACACTGGAAAGTTAGTACCGGCTTCTGCGATTGTAGCGCATATAGAAATTCATGTCGGCAAGCCGCTGCTGATGCGTGCTGTGCTGACTGAACGCATAGTGCTGCTCAGCATCGGGAAGCATCTCATGATCGATGAGATAGTTGACCATATTAGACGTGGCACTGTCAGCATTCCAAAGAATGTTGACAGCGTCTTCCTTTGCTTTCTTTGCATCGTAATAGGGATTGTCCGGATCCTTGATATACTGTTCCAAATTCTGTGCAAAGAACTGCGGGTTGGTCTCGTCAACAGTATCAATGAACATACATGGAAGTTTCATGTTGGCAAGCGGGCTACCCTCGAAGATGCTGCCTGGATAGTTTAACTTCTCTTGAAGAAACGTTTTCATCTCATCGACATCCTTAAAATAAAGGATCCGTCGGTTACCGGTCTGCTCGAGAAGCATCTTTGCCGTCATGATCTCTGTACCAGGAAGAGGGATATCAGCCTGGCTGCGTTTAGCTTCTTCGAAGTCTTCGTCGCTTTGCTGAAGAGGAACCACAAGTCCGTTGAGACGCCATTCGTCTTTGTAAAAAACAAAACCTGCCACACAGCCATTGTGCTGTTTGACCACCTCTGGATCCAAGTTGAGCTCCTTGCGCGAAACCTTTATCGTCTGCCCATGGGTGTTTTCCAATGTCAGCGACTCACCATCGTCCGGTGTATATTTATAGGTGTCCATTTTCAAGACTTTGACCTGCTCCAACAGCGTGGCAAGCTCTTGGTGTCCCACTGTCTGAGCCAAAGAGCGCAACCACTCATAAGACTTCAGAGCCAGAGGACCGACACGGTCGTAGAACTTGATATTGGTGACTGCAAAGTATTGCTTCATCGACGGCGACATACCGTCGAAGAAAGAAACAGAATTTATCTCCCTGGCCTTTTCAGCCAACAATTTATTAAGCCAGGTGCCAGACGTGATGTAGCATCCGGCAAGCACCCAATCAAGAACATTACGCAACTCATTGAATCCCCCTGCGGCATAGTGGAGCATGTCATCCATCACCTTCTTGGCATCCTCATTGATCGGTGCCTGCTCAAAGGCATCACTGAGCTGATGATACGCTTCCAGCCCCATCTCCTGCAACAGACGGTCGGTCTCAAAGATGCGGTCGGGAAACAACTCGTTGGCCACGTCCCACACCAGGTAGCGCACGGCATCGAGACTGGGCTCGTCGGGATAGTATTCCTTATCAGCGTGATACATGGGCACAGGATAGCCGTAGAGCTTCATGCACAGATCAGAGAATGAGTGCCACACACCCATGTCGGCCACGATGTCCTCGAAGTAACTGGTCAGCTTGCGGGCCAGCACATGGGTAAAATTCTTGTCCGGCAGATCCTTGCCGACAAAGCCCCGCAGGCTGTCGAAGAGGCGGTTGGCGAAACGAGTATAATAGAGGTCTGTAGCACAGTCACACATTCCGGGATGTGCCAGACGAATCTCTTGGGTAGTAATGATTCCTTTCATGGTTTTGGTTGTTACTTATTTTTAGACTACAAAAATAATCATTTGTTTTCTATCGGGCAAAACAAAAGCATGAAAAAAAGCAAAAAGCAAAAATAAAACCGGACAAAGAAGAAAAAGAAACATCGCAAGCACTGAACTATACAAATGCTATAGTTTTGGAAACAAAAAGCAATGCTGATGCAAGAAAGAATATGTAACTTTGCAAAAACTAAGAACGCAACAACAACTGATTAAATTATGAACAACTGCTTGAACTGTCTCACCACGCTACTCCTTCTCTGCTGGAATCTCTTAGCAACAAATGCCAAGACCGACGAAATGCGGACCGTCACGGTGAATGGAGCCTCACGCACCTATTGGCTTTATGTCCCCGACAAGGTATCTGCCCCAGCTCCGCTGGTACTGAGTCTTCACGGCACCGGTGGTCACGCTACCGACAAGTCACCGTTCCGCACGACGGTGGCAGACCTAGAAGGCTGCATTGTCGCCTATCCTCAGGGTGAAAACATCTTCTTCCCCGTCTTTGGCTCCACGCTTCCGGGATGGCATGCTACTGGAGAAAACAGCAATGACATCGAATTCTTCAAAGCCGTCATCAACGATGTGGCAGCTCACTTCTCCATTGACCGAAAGCGCGTCTATTGCTGTGGATTCTCCAATGGTGGCATGATGACCTATACTGCCGCCTGCGTGGCCAGCGATGTGTTTGCAGCCTTTGCCTCCATCAGCGGTTATCCTATCAACGAGTTCCATCTTCATCAGACAAGTGTCCGCCCCGTGCCTTTCCTGCATATACACGGCAAGGCTGACGACTTCGTGCGATATCGGCATATGCCTGTCATCGTAGACAACATGGTAGCACGCAACGGATGCAATCCTGTGCCAAAGAAAATACGCGGAACAGACTATGACAAGAGTGTGTACGAGGCTACGGAAGGCTGTTTTCCTTATGTCTACTACGAAATAGACAATATGGGACACTGCGACTTCACAACCCAGACAGAAGATGGAAACTCTGCCATGACGATGTGGAAGTTTATGAGTCAATACACGCTCAACAGCCCTTGCGACACTACGATCATTTGGGAACCACACATAGAAGCAGAAGGATGGAATCCGGCTGCACACGGTTTCGTCCTTGACAACGGCACGACGCTCTTGAACTTTGGTGGTGAGCAATCGACATGGGACAACCAAAATGTCTATCACTCGCTCCAGCTCAACGCCGGACGCTATCGGCTAAGCCTTCGTGCTGAATGCCATATTCCTGCTAATATCACAATACAACTGAAGAGCATCGCTGATGGAAAGACATATCTCAACAAGACGATGAGCTGTGGCGATGTCACCGTCGATTTTTCGGTAGATAAGAACTGGGCTGAATACCAACTTACCATTCTTCGTTCCTCAGCCTTGGAATCCATCAAGATTTCAAATATCAGCATCCACGCTGCAAAGACATCCACCGGAATAGCCACCATCACGGAAAACGGTCAAAAATCTGCCCGCTACTATACGCTCAACGGCAATAAAGCCAACGCTTCTCAGAGTGGAATCATCATCCGGCAGCAAAGTGGAAAGACGATGAAGCTCATCCGAGAATAGTAACAACAAACAGGGATTCTGCTGAGCAACAAACTGCCATCATATCTTGCAAACCAGCCTTCCCAAAGGCATCATGGCATTGATGAGGCTCACCTGGCGATAGCTGTTCCAGTCTTCGGCCTTGATGTCTTGTTCCGTCAACACGCCAGCATCGAGCAGCGACTGACGCATGGTGCCGCGTAGCAGTGGTTGGCGGGGCGTCACCCAATGACGGCCGTCGAAGAGGGCTATATTGGAATAAGAGGTATCAGTGAGCAGTCCGTTCCTGACGATGACCACTTCGTCAGCCTCTCCACGCTGGGCAAACAAAGTCTCCAGCCGCCGGCGGTCAGCACTCTTATAGGCATAGTTGATGTCATCGCAGACAACAAGCCGCAGACGGGTGATGTGGCGGATATGATACTCGTCGGCCTTGAAAAGCGTGATGCCACGCGCATCGTATTCCACATGCACCTTCCACGTGATGCCGGCAGGCCACTTGCGGGCCTCGAGCTCTGAAGCAAGTGAGGGAACTGGCGTATGGGGAAAGAAGCGGCACATGGTGTCGGCCATGCGCAGTTGGTGATAGCGGAGATTGTGCGGCACGCCATCCTCCACTCTTATGGTTTCAACAAATGGGTACATAGGTCTTCTCTTTGATTTCCTGATATTCTTTTTTCCAGTCACTCTTAGCCGTAATGCCTCCTCCAGCCTTGAAAAACAACCGGCCATCTTCCTTGTCGATGAACCGGATGAGCACGCAGCTGTCCATCTGTCCACGGTCGCAGATACCGGCCACCCCCGTGTAGAGGCTCCGCTCGTAGCCTTCGGCCTCACGGATGATGGCCATGGTCTTGGGCTTAGGCGCTCCCGTAATCGACCCAGCGGGCAACTGAGCCATGAGGATGTCGCCAAGATGACGGCGATAGTCAACGGGCAGCTGCCCGGCAATCTCTGAACTCGTCTGCAAGATGGGGCCATTGCAAGTCTCCAAACACTCTACGTAACGATAACGACGCACCGTCACATGGTCGGCTACGTGACTGAGATCATTGCGAATCAGATCCACGATCGTCGCATGCTCGGCCGCCTCCTTGACATCGGCGAGAAGGGTTTGCTCGGCATTGGGCACATTGCAACTGATAGTGCCTTTCATGGGATAACTGCTGATGATACCATCTTGGATACGCACAAACGTCTCGGGAGAGAAACATACGAAAGTGTCCTTGACCCACAATCGGTATCGTGCTTGGGAAAGCAGGAAGATGTCGCGTAGCGAGAGGTTGGTATCCAAGGGTATCCGGCACGTCAGATTAGCCAGATAGCTATTGCCTGCCAGCATATTGCGATGGACTATCTCGAACTTCTCATGATAAGCTTCGGGAGTGAGCGGATGGGGCTGCCAGACAAACGGTCTTGCCTTCGCCTCCTCATCAGGCGCATTGCAGTGTCCGGGAAAAGCATAGAGCAACTCGTCTACCGACAGCCCATCAATAGGCTCCACCAGCCATCGCCGATGGAGATAGTCGGTCAGAAAGAAGAACGGACGGTCGCCAGTTCCCCAAGCGTTGAACCTGCTCACCGCCTTTTCCGTATCAATCCACTGCAAGTCCATCCTCCTTCTTGATGCGTTTCTCCTCCTTATTAATAATAGCAGCCAGCAGATGCCGGCATCCATCTTCAATCAAATCCAACGCCAATTCGAAGTCGGAGCCGTCGCCATAGTAGGGATCAGGAACAGAATGGGCCGCAGGATGGTCGAGAAGATAGTCCGACATCCTGATGATTTTCTCACGGTCAGCCTCTGACGAAGCCTTAGATGCGATGGCGCGATAGTTGTCCTCGTCCATCACCACAATGCGGTCGAAAGTGCGAAAATCGGTCTTAGCATTGAACTGCCGTGCAATATGACTGATGTCCAGCCCTCGCTGTGCGCCATGCTGTCGCATCCGACGGTCGGGAAGATCACCCACATGCCAAGGGCCAATACCAGCTGAGTCGATGAAAAACCGGTCTGACAACCCAGCCTCATCGACATCGCGCTGCATGATGGCATGGGCTGCCGGGGAGCGACAGATATTGCCTAAACAGATAAACAACAATGCTATTTTCCTCTTTTCGTGATTCTCTTTTGCCATGATTCGTTTGCGATTCTCCATTCTGATGGTTTTACAGTTGCAAAGGTAGGCATTTATTTCGGTTCCGCGACCCTTCCATGCTTGCTTTTCAACGATTTTAAACTTCAAAGGGCTCCATAGCTATTCATACGTTTAGAAAGCACCGTTTTGACAGTCTATTTTGCTGAAATAGTAACTTGCGCTATATTTTTATGCAAAAAAGTTCCGTTTTGTTTTGCTCGTATTGTTTTTTCTCTTATCTTTGCAACTGAGAAATTAATAAATGTATAAGAGAGATGAGAAGGTTCTATTTTGACACATTCACCAAACAAGCCCTGTCGGAACTACACCGATACAGAGCCGTCATGTTTAGCCCTACAGTGGTCGCATAAGTGCTGAGCCCAAAGAATAGGGTGTCAGCATTCTCCGACCTTGCAAAAAGTACACGTTGATGTGTACACCTTATTATATATATCAGACAACCACTAAACATGATTACTATGGAAAAACCGACCATTCAAGAAGTAGAGACTTGGCTCATGAAACTCTACACCACGAGTCAGGAGAGCATCACGCCGGCTGAGCGACGCGAGCAGAACATGTATGCCACGATGGTGGAAAAGCCCAGTGACAAGAAGTTCCTCGTGAAGATGCTCGACGAGAGCTCACAGATCCGCGACGACCGTAAACTGGCCAAACGCATCAAAGTGCTCATCGACGAGTACGGCATACCGGAGTTTCTCAACGCACGCGACCGTCTGCTCTTCAAGATATACCAGTCGTTTGGTTACCACTTCTACCCCATCGCCATCCCCATCATCAAGAAAAGGTTGCGCATGGATACCTCACGCGTCATTCTCGATGCAGCACGACCGGCACTGACGAAACATTTGTCACCTGCTTTCGTCATTGGGACACCCAAGTTCCAAGATTGGTGACTATATCGGCCCACGGGAAATATCCAGTGCGCCGATAATCCCGCCCTGCTACGGTAGTGGTCAGGACAAGGCACCAAAGATTGAGGAAGAATTCAAGGAAGCATAAAAGCGAAAAGCTTTCACACGGTTCACAACAGGCAACCGCTTACAAGGCAGTTGCCTGTTGTTTCGTTTTATAGGCGAGAGACTTTATCTCACCAACACTTTATGATGATTGACGATATAGACGCCACGCGACAGCGATTGCTGCGAGCGCAGAGTGCCCAAGAGCGTATAGGTATAAGCATAGTCATGGCTCATGGGTTTTGAGACTTTCACGCCGTTTATGGCAGTTGTTTCCGATCCGTCGTAGCTGCCGGTGATGTTTGCCTCATAGCGTTTTGCTATATACTTTGTGGAGTCGGTAAGATTCTTGATGCTGCATCCGCCGGTGAACGTCACATCGCAATAGGCCAGAAACATGCCTTTCTTGGCATCTACATGTACGTCGTCGAGCGTCACGCGGTGCACGGGACTTTCGGGTAGTCCGTAAATATACACGGGAAAAGCTGCCTTGTCGCTTTTCTTATAAGGCGTGGCTGTAGCTGTGACGTGCTGAATGAGAATGTCGTGAAAGGCTGGCGTGGTGGCGACAGAATCGGCCGTTGGTGCTAGAGAAGGCTCAGGTTTGGTGCTCTTGTCGTACCAGCATTCTATGTAGATGGGATTCATCACGTTTTGCATGGTGCAGTTGCGCATCGTAATATTGTATACCTGTCCGCTTCTTCCCCGTTGACTCTTCAGTCTGAAGCCGCTGTCAGTGTCACGGAAGCTGATGTCTTCCCACAGCACGTCATGTACGCGTTCGGTGAAGCTGCCGATGGAAGCACCATGCCCAGTGCCGAACTTGCAATTCCACACATGCACGTACTGTCCGTCGGAGTCAACCACCACATTATCGTCACCATTGCTGATGTCGCAGTTGTAGACATTCACATAGGGTGCCCAAATGGGTATGCCGTCGGTATTGTGGGATTTCTGTCCGGTGGAAGCTGTCGACGACGGCTCGCGTATCACCACGTCGTGCACCGTTCCATGGCTGCCCTTACCACTTTGTCCAATAGTGACATTCACTCCCGGCGCATTCTCAAAGCGCATGTTGCGCACCAGGAAACGGCTTCCACTGGAAAAGCGGACGAGGGCGGGGCGGTCAAACTTCTTCTGTTCCACAGCTTTCCACCACGCGGCACCCTGTCCATCGACGATGCTTGACGACGTGCTCTCACCTTCGATGATGATGTCAGAGGCATTATTGCGGTTGGTCAAGAAAGTCTTCGTCTTGTAATTGCCATTGTCGCTGGGATAAGTTCCAAAAGGCAACAACCGCAATGTAGCACCGGCTGCCAAATGCAGCACGGTATGCGCTTTGACTTGCAGCGGGCCGCACAGCCATGTGCCGGCAGGCACCACCACCATCCCGCCTTCCTCTGGAACGGCATCAAGGGCTCGCTGAATGGCAACTGTATTGTCTGCCGACGTGATGGAAGCTCCATAGTCCTCGATGTTTAGAGTATTGGCCTCCGTGATGGCGACAATAGAAGGCAACTCTACAGCGCGCCATCCTTGGGGCGTATTTTGCGACGCTTTCTCTTTGCTCACGTCGCTGTCGGCGTTTGCGGTCATAGGCACAGCCATGAGCCCTGCTGCCAAGCTGCATAACAAAGTCGTGTGATTCATGATTTGTTCCTTTGTCTAAAATCGTATTTTATAGGTTCGCTTACATCTTTTTATTGCGCTCCACCGTCCACCCCTTTCTTTGGGCGAGTCCGCAGTTTTTGCCAACAAACATCTTTGCGGCTTGCCGGTCACCCTTGAGTTGCCAGTCGAGCCAGGCCACAGCGGGAATGCGGAACTCGCCTCCATGAGGCTGACGATAGGTGCCGCCATGACCTACCGGATAGTTGACAGCCACGGCAGGCACGTGAGATATGCGATGGAAGTCATCCATGCCATTGTTGTAGGCGATGTCTTCCTTTCCGCCAAGGATGTAGATGATCGGCCCATGCACCTTGCGTAGCTGCTCTTTGTGCGGCATCGGCATATTAGGCATAGCGATGGACGGATCAATGAAGAGTCCGCTGTTGCAAATCATATAAGTCTTGATGCGTGGGTCGCCACAGTTGTAGAGTGTCTGCAAACCACCGCACGACATACCCGACGCACAGATGGCCCGTGTGTCAATCTTACCATAGAAGACACTATTGGAGTCAGAAGCCTGCTTCATCGCCCAGTCGATAGACTCTATCTGCTGCTGTGGCGACGACATGGGACCCTGATAAGGCGTGTCGCCATTAGGGAAATATCCGGTAGCAATGACCAGATAGCCATGAGAGGCAATCTCATTGAGAAAGCGATAGTGCTCCCAAGGTGAGTCCGTGCAAGCTCCATTGCCCCACACCACCACAGGCAGTGGATGGCGGGCATCAAAGGCACTCAGATCCTGCGGACAGAAAACGGTATGAGCTTTGAATCCGTCGACCGACAGCATCACGGACGGATACATTCCCAATCCGCCCTGCTCCACCACCTGCAGACGATTGGCATGGAAGGCACGCAACGAGAACTGCTTGAGCGCGTTGACAAGACAGGGAGCCCAGTAGTCCCAGTTATGAGCCCCACTGCGCACCCGCATCTGATAGCCGATGCCTTGTTTGCGGAGTGCCTTGACGAAGTCCATGTTGCCCTCAAGTGTGAAGTCATGATCACCACAGTCGACAAACCAATTCAATTGTTTCCATCTGTTCACTTGGTCGGCACCGGCCCGGCTCACCTCCAAAATAGGATTGTTGCGCTCCACCACCTGTTGCCGCCACTCGCCCTGCGGATCGTTCTTGAGGAAGTCGAGAGGCTGACGGCGCAAATAGCCCGACATGTCGTAGACCATCGAGAACAATTCGGGATGGTGAATGCCGTAGACCACAGCACCACCGCCTCCCATGGAGAAGCCACCCACGAAACGATAGCGGCGGTCAGCGATGACAGGATAGGTACGCTCAATATAGGACAAGAACTCGGTGAAGAAGAAATCCTCGTAACGCCACTGAGGATCGTTGAACCATATCATGTTCTTTTTGTTAGCCTCAGGACAAACGACGATCATCGGTGCCACCTCGCCACGACGAATCAGACTGTCCATCACCTCTTTCAGATGGCCATGGTCCTGCCACTCGGTGTTGGAGCACCCGCCACCGTGGAGCAGATAGGCAATGGGGAACTTCCGTCCTTCTGTCATGCTGTCGGGCAGATAAATAGTGTAGTCCACCTGCGGCATGCCACCCAGCAAAGCACTGGGAGCCGTGCGGTGAAGCAACGTCCCGGCCATCGAGGTCAGCGGAGCCAAAAGAAGCACTAAGCAGTAAATCAGTTTTCTCATAATTTGTTGTATGATTAGTTATTAGTTAAATGATTGTATCTTTCGTCGCTACAAAGATAATATAATATGCTGACACGTGCAAGTCTCTACCCACAGTTTCTTTCGTCTATATATAGTAAAAGCCACTGAATTCCACGCTTTCTCTTGGATTTCTCAAATATTTTTGCGATATTTGCAGATAGAATCAAAGAACTCAAATTCGCGACACTATGAAGGTATTAAGATATTTGGATCCACGAGCCGACCTGACTTTTAAGAAGATCTTTGGTGAGCATCCTGACTTGACCACCAGTTTTCTTAATGCACTGCTTCCCTTCAAAGACGGGGAGCAGATAGAGACTGTGGAGTTTCTTCCTGCCGAACTGGTGCCCAACACACCTCTGAAAAAGAACACTATCGTCGACGTGCGCTGCAAGGACACACATGGACGACAGTTTCTCGTGGAGATGCAGATGTACTGGACCGACACGTTTATGCAACGCGTACTTTTCAACGCCTCTAAAGCTTATGTGCGCCAGCTCGATAAGGCCTGCCATTACAGCTATCTCCAACCAGTGTACTCGCTGAGCTTGGTCAATGACATCTTTGAACCAAAGATGAAGGAGTTCTACCACCTCTACGACATCGTCAACATTGAGCATACCGACAAAGTCATCGACGGACTACATTTCGTCTTTGTGGAGCTGCCCAAGTTCAAGCCCCAGAGTGTACTCGACAAAAAGATGATGGTGCTATGGCTCCGTTTCCTCACAGAGATGCACGACGATGTGCGCGAAATTCCTGACGAGTTCATCGAGAATCCTGAGATCCATAAGGCTGTCACCCTATTGGAAGAATCGTCCTATACTGAGGCTCAGCTCTATGGTTACGAAGAGTTCTGGGATGCCGTCATGGTTGAGCGCACCATCAAGGATGATGCCCTTAAGTACGGAACCCAGCAAGGTATGAAAGAAGGATTGGAAAAGGGTATGAAGAAAGGCATGGAGATGGGCATCAAGAAAGGTATGCAGCAAGGTATCGAGAAAGGCTTGCAGCAAGGCATCGAGAAAGGTATCGAAAAAGGCCGCACGGCTTTGATGCTTGAGATGGCCCAAAAGCTGAAGGCCCTTAACTATCCCATTACCGACATAGCCAAAACCACAGGTCTGACCATCGATCAGATAGAAAAGCTATGAACGAGGCTCAGCGTCAGCTCATGGCCTCTCTTGCCGATCGCTACGAGACCGCATCATTTATCAAGGACGATCCTTCTTGGTTCATGCACCAGGTGAGTGATCCACTCGACCAGGAGATGACAGCTTTCCTGGCCATGTGTCTCAGCTATGGCTCGCGCCAACAATTTTTGCCCAAGATTGAGCAGTTGATGAACATGGCTCAGTGGCATCCTTACAATTGGATAGCCAGCGGAACTTTTGACCATGCACTCACTCCTTCACCTCAATGCTTCTACCGTCTCTATACCTTTGCCGACATCCATGCACTGCTCACAGCCTTGCACGATCTCCTCTGCAGCTACGGCACATTAGGGCGCTTTGCACAGACAGCCGCCGAAGAAGCTGATAAAAAGGCAGAGGACACAACCGACGTAGAAGCCGTTCTCTCTGCCTTTGCCACTTACTTCCGTCAACGGGGCATCAAGGGCCTTGTGCCTATGCCCTACACATCTGCCTGCAAACGCCCTTGTATGTTTCTTCGTTGGATGGTGCGCAGCGGATCGCCCGTAGACTTAGGGCTATGGAGCGACTTCATCGATAAGCGTCATCTGTTTATCCCACTCGACACCCATGTAATGCAAACGGCCAACAAGCTGCACCTCGACATCGGAAAAACAACCGGATGGAGAGCTGTCGTCGCCCTTACCCGACTGATGCGCGAGGTCTTTCCCGATGACCCTGCGCGTGCCGACTACGCACTCTATGGCTATGACATCGACACAAGTACAGGGAAAAAATGAAACGATCTTCGTGAGTATCAATCAAAGAAGAATCGTTTCAGATCGACTCTTACCTTCCTATTCTCTTTTTGGCATCCGCCATCATCTTCCTCAGCTCTTTGTTGGGACTTTCTACGTCTGCTGCCCTTTGCAGAAAACGCTGATAAGCGGCTTTAGCCTCTTGTCTCTTGCCAAGAGCTTCTGAACAGATACCTATATAATAAGGTGTACTGATAGAGTTCGGATCATAGCCTTCTGCCAGAACGAAATCATCGAGTGCCCGACGATAGTCCTGCCCGGCATATTCACCTTCCGCTAAACCGCGATAGCAGGAAAACATCACCGCACTGTCGGGTCGCAGCAATTCCAAAGCACGATGGAAACAGTCCATCGACGCTTTGTAATCGCCCAAGGCCCCGAGCACCACTCCTTGATGATAGAGCGGAGCAGCAACCGAGGAGTCTGACATGGCGATAGCCACGTCCAAAGCCTTCCGCGCCTCTGCAGGATGCTCCAGTCGCTCGTAGCTCACGCCAAGGTTGAGCATATTCTTATAAGTGGAGTCGCCCTGTTGCAACAGCAGCAGATAGCTGTCCTTGGCCAACACCCACTGCCGTTGGGCCATATACACGTCGGCCATGATATCATTGACTGCCATGCAGGTCTCGTCTTTCAGCCAAAATCTGTTACAGACTATTTCTGCCTTGTCTTTCAACCCCGAAAGCAAATATTCCTTAGCGAGCTTGGCAACAGCCTCTCCATCCATCGGCCATCGCTTGATAAGAGCCTCGCCCCACCCTATTGTCTGCTGGTTGAGTCCAAGCGCCCTGCAGCAGTCAAACAGATGGTGCATGGTATCATGGTCGAGCGAATCGACGGGCAGTTCATTGACAATATCAAGGCTCTTGGCATAGTTGCTCTGACGATAATAGGCGTTGGCGATCTTCATGCGCAAGGCAGCACTGCCGTCACTGGGCAAAGCTTTGAGGTAATATTCCAAAGCATGTCTCAGGTCATAGTCCACCATGCAGGAGTCACCCCGCCGGATGTTGTCGTTGGACTGATTGTTGGCACTCACCGTCAGGACCATCGCCATGACCAGTAGTAAAAGGGTAGTAAGTCTCTTCATCTCTCTAAATGATTAAATTTTTAGTACGTTGCTGCAAAGATAATGTATTTATGGCATACACAAAAGTCTTCCAAGTAAAAAAACTGCATTTGTTTGATAAACTGACAAAAAAGCGGCCACGAGAAGGCGTTCTTTTCGAGCGAGCACATCTTTGCCCGTGATTTTTCGATTCTCGCCAACATTCTTAACTCGTTAACTACTAACGACTTGAATAAACATTACATTTATTCGTCTTACAAAAAAGCCTTTCTGACGAAAAATTCTCTAGAGAATTTTCCATCATCACGCCTTTTTCACACGGTCATCTCGGTTGTTTTATAGTGAGAAAAGGCCAAGATGACACTACAATCACGCTTTTTTCACATTTTGCCACCCCTTTTTGCTCTTTACAAACATGCTTTTCCCTCAAAAAGCTTCTCTGCTTCTCTCTGGAAACAAAGGAAATCGTGACAGTCTTTTGTTGTGTATCTTTACCCATTCAAAAGAAGTTTTCCGTCCTCTTTATGCCTTCTATCATACAGCTGGGCATACCCGAGGATGTCAGCACACAGCAGACTTTATTAAAACAGACAATCAGGCCTCTCTCTCCTATCGGCAGGCGTCTCCAGCAAAAAGAGTAGTCGATAAATGCCAGGAATCCTTGTTCATCTCAGATATTTTTGCGATATTTGCAAGAGATATTCATGCAGGCCCTACTACACAAATAGGGGGAACAAAAGATTAAAGACAAGAGACATGACCCTACAGCAACTGGAATATATCTTAGCCCTCAACCGCTTAGGCAACTTCGCCAAAGCTGCTGACTATTGCGATGTCACGCAGCCTACGCTCAGCTCCATGATTCAGAAACTGGAAAATGAGTTGGGCATCAAGATCTTCGACCGTCGACGACAGCCCATCATCACCACCAAGGCTGGACAGGCTGTCATCCGACAGGCTAAGGAGGTACTCTATCAGTCCAGACGCCTCAGAGAGATCGTCGAGGAAGAAAAGGATACCTATCTCGGTACTTTCACCATCGGCGTGCTTCCGACCATTGCACCCTATCTCATCCCCCACTTCTTTCCACAGTTGATGAGGGAGCATCCCGAAATGGATCTGCGCATCGTCGAGTTGAAAACCAAGGACATGAAACAGGCCTTGCTCAATGGTGACATCGACGCCGGGATACTGGCTAAGATCGAAGGACTGGAGATGTTCAACAGCACACATCTCTACACCGAGAAGTACTTTGCCTATATCTCTGAAAGCGATCCCTTGTTTGCCAAGGAGCGTATCAAGACAACCGATCTCAACGGAGAGTTTCTGTGGTTGCTCGACGAGGGACACTGCTTCCGCGACCAGCTCGTAAAGTTCTGTCATCTGAAATCTGCCGCCGTCAGCAAGAAAGCCTATACTTTGGGAAGTATCGAGACTTTTATGAGAATCGTGGAGAATGGCAAAGGCGTGACCTTCATACCGGAGATGGCCATCTCGCAGTTGGAAGACGCTCAAAAGCGACTGGTACGGCCCTTTGCCTTGCCGGAGCCCCGGCGCGAGATCGTCATGATCACCGCCGACAACTTCATCCGCCATAAGATGCTCGACATGATCGTGAAGCGCATCCAAGACTGTGCCAAACCATTGCTCTGCCCTAACAACAAATAGACGGCAGGGGGGAAACGATTCCCTTGCTTTTTCTCTACATAAATCATCAACCATGAAAGATTTTGCAGCCATCGACTTCGAGACCGCCAACTTCGAGCGTACCAGCGTCTGCGCCGTGGGCGTGGTGATCGTGAAAAACGGCGAGATGGTCGACTCGTTCTACTCGCTCATCCACCCCGAGCCCGACTACTACAACTGGCGTTGCTCCAGCGTCAACGGCCTCTGTCAGGAAGACACCGAGGACGCCCCCATCTTCCCCGACGTATGGAAGCAGATAGAGCCCAAGATAGCAGGTCTGCCCCTCGTAGCCCACAACAAGGCTTTTGACGAAAACTGCCTGAAAGCCGTCTTCCGCATGTATGGCATGGACTATCCCGACTATCCTTTCTACTGCACGCTCATCGCCTCGCGACGCGTGTGGCCCGGCGGACACCACAACCTCGACATCATCGCCGCACGCTGTGGCTATGATCTCAAGAACCATCACCATGCGCTCGCCGATGCCGAGGCCTGTGCTGCCATCGCCTTAGAGATCCTTTAGCCTTAAAGAGCCGTTGGCATCATGCTGCTGCCACTTCCTCTGTCTTTGCTGTTGCCCATTCTCTTAGTCGGCTATCAAAATGAACGGTGGCACCAATCAGACCGGATATGAATGCCACGTCGGATGATCTGATTGGAATAGGCGCTGCACGTCTCGCTGAGCAGTTCACGGATGCCTACTTCGGTGAGATGCAATCGAAAGTGGGAACTATCGGCGCGTGTAAGCATGAGCATGTTGTCGACCATACGGTTCATGTTATCCACCACACCGATATTCTCCTTAATCTTCTTCTCGTATTCCTCTTGTGTCCGCGGCTTGCGGATACTTACTTGCAATAGATATGGTCGATGACGATGTTGAATATATAGCCGGGATAAACCTTGCGGATGGCCTGAAGGAGCTGATACTGAAAGGCATTGTCATCGTGAATCGAGTCGTCGGGCACCACGTCGAAAGTGACTGTGCGCTTCTCCTCAAGATAGAAGTAGCCATGTACCTGCTCGATATGGGGGTAGCTCTTCAGGAAAGCCATCACACCCTTTTGCAGTTCACTCTCCTTGCCATGGTCGCAAACAGCATAGATACCCACCGTAACGATGACATGATACTTGTCATAGAGTAGCTTGGTGATGGACCGTGTGAGGCCATGAATGCGGTTGGCCGTCATGGATTCTGGCACACTGACGTGGAGCGAACCGATGATGGCATTAGGACCGTAGTAGTTGAGGATAATGTCGTAGACACCGAGAACGCCTGCAAACTGCTTCACATCGTTCTTGATGTTGACCATCATCTCCTTCGAGATGCTCTCGCCGAGCAACTGACCTACAGGTGCTCCAATCATCTCTATGCCAGCCTTGATGATGACGAGCGAGATGATGGAGCCAAGAATACCGTCAAGGTTAACCCCCGTAAAAAGCATGATACCGGCGGAGACGAGCGTGGAGAGCGTCACCACGGCATCGAAAGTGGCATCGGCACCGCTGGCCTCCAAGGCGTTGCTCTGTAACTGGCGGCCCTGCTTCTTCACATACCAACCCAAGACGAGTTTAACCACGATGGCCACAATGATGATCGTCAGCGTGACAGCGGTGTAGGAAGGATTGGTGGGGTCGAAAATCTTCTTTACACTCTCCACCAAAGAGAGAATACCCGTGGAGAGGACGATAACCGAGATAATGATGGCACTGAAATATTCCACACGACCGTAACCAAAAGGATGGACGCGGTCGGCGGGTTTCTCTGAGAGTTTTGTGCCGACAATGGTAATGACAGACGAGAGGGCATCGCTGAGGTTGTTGACTGCGTCCATGATGATGGCCACCGACCCAGCTATCCACCCTGCCACGGCTTTAAAGGCGGCAAGAAAGAGGTTGGCGGCAATACCCACTAAACTTGTACGAATGATTTGTTGGTTTCTACTCATATATTTATAATATATTGCTCATGTACCTCACGCCAGAGACGAGACGAGAAGCCAGATATTTAGAACAGTAACGATACCAGCCAGGCTATAGAGGAAAGCCGTGTTCCACGGCTTGTTGACGTATTTGCCCATGACACGCTTCGATGAGGTAAGGCTCACCTGCAAGAACACGGTGAACGGCAGTTGCAGGCTCAGCACCATCTGCGAGATGATCAGTCCCTGGAAAGGATTGCCGATGAAGAAAATGATCAGCAATGCGATACCTAACGATAACACCACGCCTACTGCCGAGTGAGGGTCTTTGGCATTGTACGACTCACCGAAGAGTCCCGAGAAGATACTACCGGCTGCCATGCCACTGGTGATGGTACTGGAGATACCGGCCAAGAGCAGTGCCAGGGCAAAGATGTTGGAAGCGTTGCTGCCTAAGAGTGGCATCAGCATGGCGTTGGCCTGAGCCAGGTCGTCGACATGTTCACCATGGGTGTAGAACGTAGAGGCAGCCAGGAGGATCATGGCAGAATTGATGGCCCAGCCGACGAGCATGGAGAAGAGCGTGTCGGCAAACTCATATTTGAGCATGTGGCGGATACGCTCATCGCCCTTGAGGTTGATCTCGCGGCTCTGGATGACCTCGGAATGGAGAAAGAGATTGTGGGGCATGACCACGGCACCGAGAACGCTCATCACGATGAGCAGGGAGCCTTGCGGCACCGAGGGCACCACTGCGGCACGTGCCGCCTCGCCCCAGTCGACATGCACTAAAAAGAGCTCGTAGATAAACGACAGTCCAATGATGGAGACAAAGCCGATGACCGCCCGTTCTATTTTCTTATAAGAGTTGGTAAACAGCAGGATGATCACAGCAATGGTCACCAACAGTGCACCCACCGGAATAGAGATACCGAAAAGCATCTGCAAGGCGATGGCTCCACCAAGGATCTCGGCCAACGACGTGGAGATACTCGCCAAGACTGCACTCACCACGATGGGGCGGCCCACCCACCGGGGCGTGTACTTCACGGCCGCCTCACTCAGACAGAGTCCGGTGACAATGCCTAAGTGAGCTACATTGTGCTGCAAAGCGATGAGCATGATCGTTGACAGCGTCACTACCCACAACAGCGCATAACCGTACTCTGAACCAGCGGCAAAGTTACTGGCCCAGTTGCCCGGGTCAATGAAACCTACGGTAACAAGAAGTCCCGGACCAATATACTTGAAGATATCGAAGGCACCCAACACATGGGGGTGCCGCTTGTTTCTCAGTTCCTGTAATATGTTCATAACAGATCGTTGTTTTTGCGAGTATCAATAAACTCATGCAAATATACAATAGTTTTTCCTAAAAACGTCCAAGTGAGGCAAGAAAATAAAGGGGGGCGAAACGCCCCCTCCCCCTTGCGGTTGATAAGGAACTTGGTGAAATCATCTTGGTGTCGCTGTTTGCACGCCAAACCAAACACTTCTCATTGTACATCTTCTCCAAGATTGGAGGTTGCTGCTTTTCTACACCGAAGCCCTCAAAACTTTCCTTTCTCTTGAACTGTGGGAAGACTGCGCCGAACTTCAAGTTAAAGTCGAAAATCTTCGGTGAATAGTCGCAGGAAAAAGAGAATCCACATAAAAATCAAGAGAAGAGTCGCCTTATCAAAAGAAAACACTATCTTTGCAAAAGGGAAGACTATGGACAAGCGGACATGAACATCCGACACATCCATTTCTCGCTCCGCGACTTGGCTATCTTCGCCGTCACTGGTCTACGACGAGCGTGCTGAGCTATGCCTATTTCGACATCATCGGCGGACCGTTGCCCTTCGATGACAGTTATCATCTGAAAAGCTTTCTGTTCGACAGGAAGGTAAAGACCAAGAAGTAATATGAACAGGTTGATAAGTTTCTTCTCAAGACCATTGCCTCAGAACGACAATGGCAACTGGCTACAGGCAGGACTGATTGCCGGTGCCATCGTATTTTTCCTTCTTTTCTTTCTCAGACCCTTTGGTCTGGGTCAGTTTGAAGGAAACATCTTTTTCGTGGCACTCTGCTTCTCCTTGTTGGCTGTAGCCGTCACGTGGTGCTATGGTGCGTGTGTATTCAGACCTTGGGTGCGGCGTGTTAAGACGTGGCGGGTGTGGCATGAGTGCGTGGCCATTCTGCTATTGCTCTGCTGTATCAGCATGAGTAATAGTGTTGTCAATACGCTGTTGTTCCACAATTCGCTCTCGCCCCAACTCGTCCTGGCTTATCTCTATGTCACCCTGCTCTTCGGCATTCCCATCACGATCACCATCGTGGCCTTGGAATATCAGAAGCGTCTGCGCACACGTCTGGCTGAACTGCTGCCTAAGGACACCGACGCGCAAGCCGGAGAGACAGTGACCTTTCACGATACGTCGGTGCGTGGCAACGACCTCACACTCCCCCTGTCCGACTTTCTCTACGCCGAAGCACAGAAAAACTGCGTCGACATCTACTTCCTACGCGAAGGGCATGTCGAGCACCAACAATTGCGCACCACGCTGACCTCTGTCCTTGCCGATGCCAACGAGAAGAGCATCTTTCAATGCCACCGCTCGTTCATCGTCAACCTCAACAACATTCTCTCCGCTCATGGCAACTCCAACGGCTACCAACTCACTGTGGGCGACGAGCAGCATACAGTGCCCGTGTCACGAAGCTATGTGTCCAAACTGCGGTCATTTGTCGGGTAAAAGGCTAAGCACTCAGCAACTCTTTCCCAAACTGATGTAAAGCTTCACGAATTTGCTGGACCCGTTTTTCGCTTGGTTTGGAAATACCATAAATATAGCGGGCCATCAAACTCTTATTGATGTTGATGGCACGAGCCACTTCAGACATATTCAGCCAGGGATAATGGGCAAACATCCTTGCTATCTCATTATCTTTCGGTTCAGAGACTTCATAAAAACTACTGATGTGCATGTCAACATCCAAGCTTTCCCATCTGATGTCCTCCCCATCATCACCAATAACATAATCACTGCGTTGCTCCGGTGAGGCCTCTTTCAAATCAGGATAAGCCTCCAAAGGCCTGCTATACACTTTGCCTTCCTGCGTCTTCATATAGATACGGTCAGCGTCAAACCAAATAGTCTTAATCTTCTCCATCTTAAACCTCCTTGTCTTAATCATCGAAGCATTTATGCCATTCCTCGATAAATTCTTCTCTATAATTATTGCACGTATTAATCGCCTTTTTCATCACTTGCTCTTTAATGCCATGGTTATAAATAACTCTAACAGCAGGACTGAGCTCTATCTTGGCTTTTTTTCCTCCATAAGAAATATGTACATGAATGGGCTCATGCTCATCCATATAGAAGAAAAAACGTATTCCAAAAACTATAAGCAATGTAGGCATCTGTTTTTCTGCAAAGATAGGTATAATATTTTATACCCGCAAGTGATTCTGCACTTTTCTGCTTAGTCATTCGTCCCAAATCCTTGCATTTCGTCCAGACACATAGGCGTATATCCCCGTAGTTAGCTGACTGTCCCACAAATTTGCAGCGATGCGTTTCATGCACTAACTTTGCCGGCATGAAACGCAACATTCTCATCCTCACGCTCCTGTTGTCGGGCCACTGCCTCGGCCATGCACAGCAAATAATATCGGGTACGGTGACCGACGGTCGCCATCCGATAGCCGGAGCCAACGTCTTTGTCAAAGGTACGACGGACGGCTGCCTTACCGACTCGCTCGGACACTTCTCCTTTTCAACGTTGAAAGCCGACAGCGCACAGCTGATGGTCACCTGCATAGGATATGACAACGCGGAACGCAATTGGCAAAAAGGGCAAGGGCCGCTCGCCATCCGGCTATATGAGCGCACAACCACCATCGATGAGGTCGTCGTCACCGGCAGCACCTTCCAGTTCGGTCAGGCTAATGGCGTGAAACAGATGGGAGCCCTCGACGTGGTGCTCGACGGTGGCAGTTGCGGTGACATCGTGGCAGCACTGCAGAGTCTTCCGGGCACACAGAAGGTTGGCGAGGATGGGAAACTCTACGTCAGAGGCGGCAGCAGCGAAGAGTGCCAGACCTATATCAACGGCATGCACGTGTTGCAACCCTACTCCACTACAGCCCCCAACAGTCCGTCGCGCGGACGTTTCTCTCCTTTTCTCTTCAAAGGCATCACCTTTTCCCTCGGAGGCTACGATGCGGAATATGGGCAAGCACTGTCATCGGTGCTGCCCATGGAGACTACCGACGCATCGGTCTCGGACAAATTGGGCGTGAGTGCCTCGCTGATCGACTGGAACATTGGAGGAACAAAGACAACAAGACAAGGCTGCTGGTCGATGAATGCCACCTATATGGACTTGGGGATGTACAAACGCCTGTTCCCCGACCGCTGGAATTGGCACAAGCCCTACCGACAACTCTCATTCGAAACACAATGGAAGGCGCAGCCCACTCCGTCGAGCGTATGGAAGAGTTATCTCGGCTTCGACCGCACGACACTGAGTCTCGACACCGACGGGCGATTGCTCGATCTTGAGGAAAACAATCTCTATCTCAACAGTGTGACGAAAGGCTCTGCCAAAGGTCACATCACTTGGTTCGCGGGGCTCGCCGGTGGCATGGTGTGGCAAGACATCAGTGACGCACTGCTCCATGGCGACCGCTATCGTCACCGCACGGGCGAGCTCCACGTCAAGACAAAAGCCTCGAAGACGCTTTCGGCATGGATGAAAGGTACCATTGGCACGGAGAGTTTCTTCCGCTATCAATGGCTCGACTATCGTCTCCATGACCGTCTGCACAATTCCAAAAGTTATCTATTGCCGGCACTCTTCGCCATGACGCAATATAAGCTTTTCAGAGGTTGCTCTGCCGAAGCCTCGCTGCGCGCGGAATATTCCAGCCTCTCTCACCGTTGGACGCTGCTGCCCCGCCTGCTGCTCAACTACAATCCTTCACGCCACTGGCTGCTCTCACTCTCCGCCGGAAGCTATACCCAAGAGCCCGCCGACACTATCATAGTGCGTAGCCTTGCGCCATCCCAATCCTCACTTGCCCATCACTACATCGCCGGACTGCAATACAGTCGTGGTAACACGCTCGTGCGCATGGAGGCTTACTACAAACGTTACTCCCGTTTGCCGCTCCTCTGTCAAGGGCTCTACACTGCCGACGGTCGCGGCATGAGCCGTGGGTTCGACCTTTTCATCGACGACTGGTCGCTGATGCCCAACCTCAACACCATGTTCAGCTATAGCTACAACGACTCGCGCCGACGCTACCTCGATTACCTCACCGAACAGCAGCCTCAATACGTCTCGCGTCACAACCTGCGTCTCGCGCTGAAATATGGTATTGGCATCTTAAGTATCGGACTCACTGAGTCGTTTGCCTCGGGACGGAAGAGCGAGGGACGCACCACACCTTATTATAATAGTCTCGATGCCAGCGTCACCTGTCTTGCGAGCAAGCGCGTCATCGTCTACGCCTCACTCAGCAATCTGTTCGGACGCCAAAACATCTATGGATATCATGGCGGCAAGCCCATCACCAACGGCTCCGACCGCTTCCTTTACATCGGAATATTTGTTTCACTTAAAAGTAATAAAGCTTATGACATCGCAAATTTCTAAGGCACAGGCCTCTGTCGCCTTCCGCCGCATGGCAGTCCTCATTCTCCTTGTTGTTTCCGTCCTCAGCCTCCATGCCCAGCAAAGTCAGCCCACGATGGAGCAGCAACTCGCCGCGCTGCAACGCCTGGAAGCCATGCAGCCCGACAGCATTCAGCCGAAATACCAGCAAGCTGTGCTCCTGCTCGGTACGGTCTGTGAGCAGCCTCAAAGCAGCAAGGCACAGCAGTATATCGACGAGGCCCAGCGCGTGATCCAACGCATCGAAGCACTGCAGCCCACCAAAGCCACTGACCGCTCTGACCTCGCCACGCTCTACGGCTTCTACTACACAGCCATCATCGTGACCAACCCACAACAAAACGGACCGCGCTACTATCGTCAGGCTCTCGACAACTTCGACGAGGCGCTGAAACTCAACCCGAAGAACGAGATGGCCCAAATGCTCCTGGCAAGGTTCAAGGAAGGGATGAACAGCAGCAAATAGAAAATTATCGGCGCAAAAGCTTTGCTATCTCCCCGGATTCCATTATCTTTGCATTGCGAACTTTTCGCAACGAACTTTTCGCAATAGGCGATTCACTATGAATCGCCATGAATGTCAATCAATGGGAATCAGATATGAAGAAGCCAATCAATCCTTTCCTTCTTACGGGTTACATCTCACCAGAGTATTTCTGCGACAGAACGGAAGATACCCGCAAACTTGTGTCGGCTTTGCGCAACGGGCGCAATGTCACACTCGTCAGCCCACGACGTATGGGCAAGACAGGGCTT
The DNA here is from genome assembly GCF_025457485.1 of Hallella absiana. Lineage (NCBI taxonomy): Bacteria > Pseudomonadati > Bacteroidota > Bacteroidia > Bacteroidales > Prevotellaceae > Hallella > Hallella absiana. The sequence continues at coordinate 37,026 of NZ_JAMXSP010000014.1, read as the reverse complement.
ATCCATCATGCCTTCCATCAATTGCTGCACAGCGATGACAACGTCTCATGCTACTATGTAGATCTCTATCAGACCGACTCCTTTGCCTCTCTCGTCCGTCAGCTGGCCAATGCTGTACTGGGAACGCTCGACACCCGGGAGACCAAAGTGTTGAAAACGGTTGCTGCTTTCTTCAAATCATTACGCCCCACGCTCTCTTTAGATCCCATGACCGGCGAGCCGTCGCTCTCTGTGGACTTGCAGCCACAAATGGCCGAGCACTCTTTAGCTGAGATCTTTCAATATATGGAACAGTCGGGCCGACAATGTTACATTGCCTTTGATGAATTTCAGTCAATAGAAAGCTATGGTGAGAAGAATATCGAGGCATTGCTGCGGTCCTATATCCAGCGGTTGACATCTGTTCACTTTATCTTCTCAGGCAGTCAGCGTCACCTTTTGGAAGAGATGTTCGCCTCAGCAGCCCGTCCTTTCTACCAGAGCACACAGATGATGCCCTTGAAAGAGATTGTTGAAGATTCCTATTATGCCTTTGCGGAAGATAAATTTAAAGAGCATGGGCAGCAACTGCCGCCGGACACTTTTCATGTAGTTTATACGTTGCTCCACGGACATACTTGGTATGTGCAGATGGTTCTCAACAGGCTCTACGAAAGCGATGAGAAAGTGATAACTCCCTCTATTACCAGTCAAACCATTGAGGAGATCACCCTGGAGAACGAAGCCACTTATCAGACATTCCTGCGCTTAATCACGCCACAACAAGGCCAGCTCCTACGGGCCATCGCCTGCGAAGGAACCATCAAGGAAGTCCTGGGGAAGAACTTCCTGATGAAATACCAGTTAGGTGCCAGCAGCACCGTGCGGTCTGCCATCAAGACGCTCGTCGGGAAGGAGCTCGTTCTCGACCAAAACAACACTTACGAAGTCTATGACCGGTTCTTTGGCATTTGGCTGAAAAACGGCAAAGGCTGATACAACCAAGCTTATACTTATACGAGTGGCGCCACGATCTGAGCTATTGCTTCCAAACCACGCTTGTCATCCTCATCGAAAGCGTCAAAGTCTTCACTGTCCACATCGATGACGGCGACGATCTCTCCGCCATAGAATACCGGCACGACAATCTCGGAATTGGAACGTGACGAGCAGGCGATGTGTCCGGGGAACTGATGCACATCGGGCACGACAAGCGTCTGCGCCTTTTCCCAAGCAGTGCCACAGACGCCCCTCCCCTTCTCGATGCTGTAGCAGGCGACCGGACCTTGGAAGGGGCCTAACTGCAAACGCCCATCCTTGACAACATAGAAGCCGACCCAAAAGAACGATGGAAGTTCTTCTTTCAACATGGCTGCCACATTGCCCAAGGCCCCAACCACGTTGTCCACGCCATCGACCAGACTCTTTGCCTGTGCCGTCAGTTGCTGATAAACTTTATCTTTGTTCATTGCTGTCATACATAAGATTCTATCTCAGGCAAAGTTACAACTTTTCTTTGTCATTCCCGAATCTTCTCTATTCTTTTCACTCACAAAGCCAAAAGGAATACCGCCAAGAGACATTTCATCCCTCTCTCCTTTGGACTTTGAAATAAAAACGCTATCTTTGCAGCAACCAAACGTCTTAGATTATGCTATTATCCACCACACCGACCATCGAGGGTCATTCCATTAGAGAGTACAAGGGCATCGTGACAGGCGAGACCATCATTGGTGCCAACTTCATGAAAGATTTCTTTGCCGGCATCCGCGACATCATCGGCGGACGGTCGGGCAGCTACGAGAAAGTGCTGCGCGAAGCGAAAGACACTGCACTGGACGAGATGCGGCAACGCGCCGCCGACCTCGGTGCCAACGCTGTCGTCGGCATCGACATCGACTACGAGACCGTGGGTCAAAGCGGTTCTATGCTCATGGTGGCAGTGAGCGGAACGGCAGTAGTCATCTAATATATATATAATAAGGTGAGTCGCTTTCGGCATCAAGATTATTTTTCTGCCATTCTTCTTTTCTTGAGTGCCGAAGGCGACACGCCAAAGCATTTGCGCACATACGATCCGAAGAAAGAGAGGTTGGTGAAGCCCAGTTTTGTGCACACCTCTTTGACCGTCAGATCGGTGTGGCAAAGATAGTAACGAATATCTTCCTTGCAATACTGCGTGATCCAGTCCATTGCCGACTTACCACTGTATCGCGTACAGACCATCGTCAGATATTTCGGTGTGATGTTGAGTCTTGCGGCATAGACGCTCACCGGCTGACGCTTGACCTCCTCAGTAGTCAGCATACGCAGGAAACTGTCAAAGATCGCTTCGAAGGTTTCCCGTGCTATGTGGATTGCCCGAGATGATGTTCGTCACCGTACTCACGGTGCTGGCCACTCAGGGCTTCGCCCTTCCCATGCTTGGCGACTATCCTACATTACTGGCCTTCATCGTGCCGTACATCCTCTCGTGCACGTTCTTTGCCATCACGCTGTCATCGCTCATCTATCGTCGCGAGGACAAGCCCCGCATGTTTCCTTCGGATCGCTTGCATATCTGATGGATTCTACTTAACTTTGCAGAAAACTCCATCAGATGATACATTCCATACCCTTCCCACAAATCAATGATACAGTTCGCAGGGCATTGGCTTTGACAGCCATTGCCCTTCTCGCCTTTCTGTCCTTGAGTGCCCAGGAGCCGGGCGTGGCACGTAGCCTTGCCGTCGCAAGGGCGATCCGCGTCAGCAACATCACATACCAACTCAACTTCCGTATTCCCGACAACCTCGCTCAGCCGGTCACGGGACGACTGCGTCTCTCTTTCCATCTGACCAATACCAAGACCGACCTCCCTTTAGACTTCGCGGGAAAGGACGTGCAGCATCTCGGTCACATCAATGGCAAGTCCTTCAAAGCCGAATGGCAAAGCGAGCACATCCTGCTCCCTCATCAGGCACTGCGCCGAGGTCTTAACGTCGTTGACCTGGTTTTCACCGCTGCCGACAAGAGCCTGAACCGCCATGCCGACTATCTCTATTCTCTCTTTGTTCCTGCCAATGCCCGTACGGTGTTCCCCTGCTTCGACCAGCCCGACCTGAAGGCGCTCTTCAAATGCACGCTGCAGGCTCCCGACGGCTGGGTGTCACGCTGCAGTGACTCCACCCATGTGCTGCCGACTTATCTGTTCTCTTTTGTTGCCGGAAAGTTCCAGACCAAGACGGTCGTACGCGACGGACGGCACATGACTGCGCTCTATCGTGAGACCGATCCCGCCAAGGTAGCCCAACTCGACAAATGCTTCGACGAGGCTGCTCTGGCCTTGAGATGGTTGGAACGCTATACGGCACGGTCGTGTCCTTTCAGCGACTACGGCTTTGTGGTGTTGCCCGGCTATCAGTTTGGTGGCATGGAGCATCCCGGTGCCATACAGTTCACCGACAGAGAGATCTTTCTCGGACCGCAGCCCACTCCCGATGAGGAGATGACGCGCCTGCAGCTCATCGCCCACGAGACTGCCCACCTTTGGTTCGGCGACATGGTCACAATGCGCTGGTTCGATGACGTATGGACCAAGGAGGTGTTTGCCAATTTCATGGCCAGCAAGATAGCACGCGAGCAATTCCCACTGATCAACCACGACCTGAACTTCCTCAAATCGTATTATCCCAGAGCCATGTCGACCGACCGCACCCTGGGCACACATTCTATCCAGCAGCCTTTGGACAACCTCAACCGTGCCGGACTGCTCTATGGTAACATCATCTACGAGAAAGCACCTATCATGATGGATAAGCTGGAGCAACAGATGGGACCCGATGCTTTCCGCGAGGGACTCAGACGCTATCTCAAGACTTTCGCTTACGCCAACGCCACATGGAACGATCTGGTAGCTATCTTTGACTCCGTAGCGCCACAGGCTCATGTGCGCCAATTCTCTGACGTATGGGTTCGCGAAAAGGGAGTGCCCGTCATCTCCTACCGCCTGCGCGGCGACACGCTCACCGTCCGACAGTCCGATCCTTTCCATCGCTCACTCTTCTGGCCTCAGCGAGCCACCTATGGACTGCTGTGTGGCGACAGCCTCATCCCCGTGACCGTGGACTTTCATCACTCTGAGGTCCACGTCAAAGTTCCCTGCCATCCCGAAACGATCATTCCCAACATCAACGGACAGGGCTATGGCCGCTTTATTATCAACGACAGTGACCGGCAGGGCTGCGCCGCATGGATGACACGGCATATCCACGACGACAACACGGCAGCATACAGCGTGCTTCTCACACTCTATGAGAACTACCTACTCTACACCGAGCGACAAGGCGTGTCCGATGCCTCCACAGCAGCGTTGTTCCAACTCTTGTGCAACTCGCTGACGCAATGCCAAGGCCAGCAGACTGCCTCCACACTCTGCCGCAATCTCGCTTCCCTACTCCACTTGACAACTGACAAACAGCAACGCGACAGCATGGAGAGCAGACTCTTCGCGCTGTCTGCCTCCCATCCTCTCAAAGCCGTCAGACAACAGCTGACACGCAGTCTGGCCAACGTTGCCACCTCGAAAGTCGTGACCGGGAGCCTCTACCGCAAATGGCTATGCCACGACGACACACTGCTCAACGAGCGCGACTACACCCGACTGGCCTATCACCTCGCACTCATCCTACCCGACAGCTGTCTACATATCCTCGCCACGCAGCATCAACGGCTAAAGACCACCGACGAGCAACGCGAGTTTGACTTCATCGCCCGCGCCTGCACGTCCGACACAGCCGCGCAGCACCGCTTGTTCCTCAGCCTCATTCCCAAGTCGGGCCGGCTCGTTGAGCCGTGGGCAGAGAGTGCCCTGTCGCTCTTATGCGACCCAACACGAGAGACGCAAGCCAACAACTACTTAAAGCCTGGCTTGGATGCCATCGTCGACATCCAACAGACCTCCGACATCTTCTTCCCCGGTTACTGGCTCTCAGCATTGATGGACGACCATCACTCTGCCGAAGCCCGGCAAACCGTCAACTCATGGATTGCCGACCATGAGCGACAAAAAGCATGGCAGCAAGGCTTGCGCGCCGCTCTGATGAACAAGATCAAGGAAAACGCCTATTGGATGCTGCTCCGACCGGCAAAGAAATAATGAACTATACACCTTATTATATATAGTAGCCATCATGAAGAAACGGCGAAAAGGACTGCTTGCCCTAAGCTTTGTCTTCCTGCCGTCGGACAGGAAAAGCGCGTTGAGCACAACTTCTATATCAGATTGGGCTATGCAACCGAATTCACTGATGAAGAGGCTCCAACAGCTTTTCATGTCGGCTACGGTCTGAACTACTATCTCTCGTCCCATTGGTCCATCATGCCCGGCGTAGGCTATCGTGAAAAGTTTGAAGTAGGAGATGCCACCGGCAAAGAAGAATGTGGCAAGGTGTTCAAGCGGGGGACTCATTTGCACTATCTTTAAATAAGACAGTCTGCACTCGGGAATGCAAAAGAAAAACTTCGTGTTTTCTTTTGCTATTCCACTCATTTGCGCATCTTTTCAATGTACACTTTTAGATAATCTGTATATTTTTAATCGTTTGTGAGTCTTGTTTTCTTTTGACGCTGCAAAGGTACGGACTTTCAAACGAAAGAATCTTAAGATCACCTTAACTGTTTCTTAAGATTTCCTTAAGGCCAATTTTTCTCTTCGCATGACCTTTTTATCCATACAGATCTTATGAAGTATCGCATGAGTGCAAGTATCCTCTATGCGCAGACGTACTGCCTTCGAGACATTTTTTCCATCACTCACCTAAAGTCTTAACACCATATCACGCAATGCATTAGGCATCAAAATGGTTTTCAGCAGATAGTCAAACGAACGTTTGACTATTAGTTAAACAATCGTTTGACCAAAGGTAAAACGAATGTTTGACCGAACGTACAACGAACGTTTGACCATCAAGTTGACAACTATTTTCCGGAGAAATGCTAACGGGATGATTCTTTTTGCCAACCTATACCAACTGCCACCTTAGGTGTAATTGCAACTTTTTTGTCAAATCCTATGAATTCATAGAGGTTGAGGTAGCGGGATCAGCAGAACCGATAGGGTCAGCCACACAGTCGTGACTCTGCGGCTCCGGCCGGTATAAAACCGAGTCCTCTGTAGCAGTAAGTAGACAGAGATGATTGTCATAGAGCATACCTTCCAAATTGATGTCCTCACCAAGGTCTGGCCAGTGAATGTCTTTATCGTTCACTACTGTGAAGTTACCGAGCTGCGAGGGTGATGCGTGACGGAATCCCCTCATCGTAGAAAGGTCATAATCAGCAATCTCTCCCGACTCTGTCATCGCATAGAGGTGATGTCCGTCCAACCAAATTCGAGTAATATAAAGCTTATCCATTGTTTTCCTCCTTAAAATAATTTTTCCAACGGTCGATGACAATCTCCCGATTCTCTTCGAGTACTGATTCTATGAGTAATATATCATGTTTCTTAAAACCATGATTAAAAACCTGCTCTACCGGATCAACATTATATTTGGCCTCATGACCATCCTTCAATATATGTACATGAATTGGAGCATGGTCATTACTATAGAACATGAATCTAAATCCAAAGAAAATAAATATGGTCGGCATAGGATGTCTTTTCTGCAAAAATAACAAACTTTCTGCAAACTACAAAGAGAAAAGCGGGAAACCTTTGGTAGTTATCCTATTAATTCTGCTTCACACGTTCCACCTTCCTTGTCCGAACTACAAGCGGAACGGTCTCTACAAAGACATTACTGGTGCTCAAGCCCATGGCCTTCGGAGCACTCTGCTTGAGATGATGTACAAGATTATAGATGGTCATGATGAAACGGGCCTTGGGAGTAAACACATTGAATTCTGCATATACTCGTTTGATAAACACGAAGATGAAGTTTCCCGCCACATGATGGCGACGCAACGAGTCGTAGCCACTCTCAAGCGCAAAGCTGCCTTTCTCCACCTGATCCTCGATAACTTGACGGAGATAGAGGTTGACATAAGGCTGCACGCGGAATCCTAAGTGAAGGTTGATGCGGTAAAGCGTACCCGGTATCAGTTCATAGAAGTCGTAGCTGCGTTCATTGGGCGTGTCCTCATAATCCGTGTGCAGCAAGATATAGTGGTCGGCGCGCATGGGATGTTTGTTGATAATGGAGTACAGCACCTTCTGTTCCACATCGTACTTGCCACCGAACCGACTCATATAAACGACATTGGTAGCAAACTTAGAGATTGACGTGTCAGCCTTGATATCCGACAGTATATCATAGTACTTCCGGATGTCGCGGTGCTCCACAAAGGTGTTTCTGATCTTGTCGGCATTGTACCACACATACATCACAAGACAGATGGTTCCAGCTAATAGCATCGTCACCCAACCGCCATGCATGAATTTGGCCAGGTTAGCCACGAAGAAGATACTCTCCAAAACCACGAAAAAGCTGATGACGAGAATCACGATACTCCGTTGCATCTTGCCTTGCTTGAGATAGCAACCTAAGAGCAAGGTGGTCATCAGCATTGTCACCGTGATAGCCAGTCCGTAGGCTGCCTCCATATTACTGGAAGTCTGGAAAAACAAGATGACGACGATGCACAGTACGTAAAGGCTGACATTAATAAACGGTATATACAACTGCCCTTTGATATCGGTAGGATATTTAATGCGCTGCCGTGGCCAGAAATGGAGATTCATGGCCTCACTAAAGATAGTAAACGACCCACTGATAAGTGCCTGACTGGCCACGATGGCTGCTATGGTGGCCATCGTTATGCCCACAGGTAGAAAGGCATGCGGCATAATGGCGTAGAAAGGATTCGTGCCCGTCGCAAGCTGGTCGGCGTGGGAAATGATCCAAGCACCCTGACCGAGATAATTGCAGATGAGCATTGTCTTGACAAAGGCCCAGCTCGCCCGGATATTTTGCTTACCGCAATGGCCCAAATCGGAATAAAGAGCCTCAGCGCCTGTTGTACAAAGAAACACAGCACCCAAAATGAGGAACCATTCCGGACTGGTAGTCAACAGACGGATGGCATACCAGGGATTAAAAGCCTTGAGGATCACCCAACTGTCACCCATATGTGTCAGTCCCAGTATGCCAAGCATCGAGAACCACAATAGCATCAACGGACCGAAAAGTTTGCCGATGGCACTGGTACCATACTGCTGGATAAAGAACAGCACCGTAAGGATGGCAATGGCAATAGGGATGACGGGGGTGGAAGGCTCATAAGCGCGCAGCCCCTCTATGGCTGACAAAACAGTAATGGAAGGTGTGATGACTCCGTCGGCAACGAGTGTGCTCGCTCCGATGATGGCAAGGAGATAGAGCCACCCCCTGCCATGTTTCCTCACGAGCGCATAGAGCGCCAGGATGCCACCCTCGCCTTTGTTATCGGCGCGCAGTGCCAGTACAACATATTTCAATGTTGTCTGAATAGTGAGCGTCCAGATGATGCACGACACTGCACCAATAATGTAGTCGGTGGTAATAACAGGAGTGGCACCGATGATTGCTCTCATGACATAGAGCGGTGACGTTCCAATGTCGCCATAAACGATGCCTAAAGTCACTAACAGACCCATCACGCTGAGCCGATGGGCCATACTTCCCGAAGGAACTGTCTTTGAAGTCATATATGTTATCCTAAATCATATCTGCCTGCAATATTACAAAATGCCTATGACATTGTATTGCTCAACGCGATATTATTTAGAATAATTAACCTCTATCACGCCACCATTTTCCTTGGCATCAGCCGTTCTTGCAACCACTGGAAGATGATGAACAGGGCGGGCACGAGGAAGAACAGGGCAAGGATACCCAACACCATGCCACCCACCACACAGGAGGCTAATGAGCGGCTGCCATTGGCTCCGACTCCCGTAGCCACCATCAGGGGCAACATGCCAAGGAGCATGGTGAGAATAGGCTGAACCAATCTCCGGCTGACGGCTGAGTTCCTTGACGAAACGGTCCTTCACCTGTTGGAACTGTGAGATGCTTCCACCGTTACGGTCCTCCAAGTTGAGGTCAAAGCCACTGCTCATGCCAAAGCCCGATACCAGCGACGGACTCATCACTACGACACTCGCTCCGGCAATGTCGGCAGCGGCGCGGTTGATCTTCTCCGTGATATCGTTGAGCGATTCCCCCTTGCCGCGTTCGTTCCAAGGCTTTAACGGCACGTAGAACATTCCCGAGTTACTGCCTTGCGCGGTAAACGAATAGCCGCTGACCTTAGCACGGTGGGCGATGCCGGGGATTTTGGCGAGCTTCTTGTCGAGCTGTTGCAGCGCACGGTCGGTCTCGTTGAGCGTCATGCCGGGCTTCGTGGTGAGGTTGACATAGAGCATACCCGTGTCCTCATCGGGTACCAGCGAGGTCGGCGTTGCCTTGACGAGCAAGAGGAGCAATGCCACGGCAGCGGCGATGATGCCAAACGAAAGATATTTATGACGGATGAAGCGAAAGGCGATGGCAGCATATTTCTGACTCATCACGCTGAAGACGGCATTGAAAGCCTTGCGGAAACGGGCCGAGAAGTTATTGCGCTGCTGTCCGTTCTCGTCGGTATAAGGCCGGAGCAGCAGGGCACAGAGAACCGGCGAGAGCGTGAATGCATTGATCGCCGAGATGCCCACGGCGACAGCCATGGTCAGTCCAAACTGACGGTAGAAAGCTCCCGACGTACCATCAATCATACTCACGGGGATAAAGACCGCCATAAACACGATCGTGGAGGTGAGCAACGCCATGGCTACGCTGCGCATGGCATCGGTAGAGGCCAGATAAGGCGAGCGGTAGCCTTTGTCAAAGTTAGCCTGCACGGCCTCAACGACGATGATGGCATCGTCGACCACCATACCGATGGCGAGCACGAGGGCAAAGAGCGTCAGCAGGTTGAGACTGAAGCCCATGAACTGCATGAAGGCAAAGGTGCCGATGAGCGACACCACGATGCTCACCGAGGGGATGAACGTGATAACAGCAAACGACAGCCCCAGCCGCTCCGTTCTTTCCACTATACTATATTCGCTTTTCAGTCCCAGTGCGCCCAAGCCATAGGATAGCATGATCGGGGAGTATTGCAGATAGAAGACCTATGACCAGACAAAGCGTTATCCTGAGTATGAGAGTATGACGTGACATAATATAACTTTTGATTGCAAAAGTATCGTATTTCCACCGTCGAGCAAGCAGAAAAGTGACTGAAATAGAAAGATGAAGCAGAACGGGCAAGATAGTTACAGTTAATAAGAGAAAAGCTTTGCAGATTCGATTTTTTTTATTACCTTTGTAGCTGTGGGCGGGTGAAAGCTTTTGTCACCTACCACGGATTCTCTCCATTCTGACAGTCTTTCTCATCTTTAATATTTATTTCAGATTATGCTAAAGAATATCATACATAACACTACTTTTACCCGTAATGTAGCTCTTCCGGGCATCATCGTGCTGGTGTTGCTCTCGCTGCTCTCGGCGTTATTTCCCTTAAGAGTCAACAACTGGCTGACCTTCGTACAGTCGTTTATCTACAAAAATCTCAGTTGGATGTACATTCTGCTGGTTTCTTTCTTTGTCATCTTCCTGTTGGCTGTCGCCTTCAGCAAACTGGGCAATATCCGGTTAGGAGCAGACAACTCGGAGCCACAATATGGCTTCTTTTCGTGGATTGCCATGCTCTTCGCCGCCGGCATGGGCATCGGTCTGATGTATTTTGGTGTGTCGGAGCCCATGTCGCACTATGTCTATCCCGCCCTGCCCTCGATTGTCAACAAAGCCAAGGACGCGCAGCTGGCCACCTTCTTCCATTGGGGCATCCACGCGTGGTCGATCTTTGCGTTAGCAGGCCTCATCTTAGCTTACTTCTCGTTCCGCTACAAACTGCCGCTGAGCATCCGCAGCGGCCTGTACCCCATATTGAAGGAACGCATCTACGGCCCTATCGGTGACGTGGTGGATGTCTTCGCCTTGGTGAGCACCTTCTTCGGCATCACCACCTCCATGGGTTTCGGTGTACAGCAGGTCAACGCGGGTCTGGTACACTTAGGCATCCTCAACGGTTCCAGCTTTCTCTTTCAGTGCGTCATCGTGACGGTGTTCTGTGCCTTGTCCGTGCTGTCGGCCGTAGCCGGCGTGAACAAAGGCGTGCGGCGACTTAGCGAGCTGAACCTCGGCACGGCCATCCTGCTGTTGGTCTTCATGTTGCTGTTGGGCCCGACGACGTTCTTGCTGAGCGCATTCTCCGAGGGCATCGGCAACTACATCGAGAGCTTTGCCAGCCTGACGTTCAACACCTTTGCCTTCGAGAAGGCGGGGCGCGGATGGTTTACGAGCTGGACCGTGATGTTCTGGGCATGGTGGATATCGTGGGCACCTTTTGTGGGCCTGTTTATCGCCCGCATCTCCAAGGGGCGCACCATCCGCGAATACATCCTTGCCGTGATGCTCGTGCCCTCACTGTTCATCTTCCTGTGGATGACCGTCTTTGGCAACGGTGCCATTTGGATTGACCGCAACGTAGTGCATGGTGCACTCTCAGCTCTGGTGCGCCAGCCCGACATCCTGCTGTTCTCGTTCTTCGAGAGCTTCCCCTTTGCCAAAGGGCTCTGTACACTGGCCTTGGTGATGATTGCCATCTTCTTTGTCACCTCGGCAGACTCCGGCATCCTGGTGATGAACAGTATTTCCACGGGCAACAATCCGCACTCTCCCAAGTGGCAAAACGCTTTCTGGGGCCTGCTGATGGCAGTGATCACCATGACGCTGGTCTATGCCGGAGGGCTCAACTCTTTGCAGACGATGACGCTGATCTCGGCCCTGCCCTTCGGTCTCATTCTCCTGATTCTTTGCTTCTGTTTGCTTAAAGCGCTGAGAACCGATGAATTTTACAACTCCACCCACCTGCCCTATGGCAGCCGAAACTGGGATGGTGCCCACTGGCGCAAGCGGTTGGAGCAGATCGTCACCTTCTCACAGAAAGAGGACATCCGCCGCTTCTTCCTCGAAAAAGTGGAGCCGGCGTTCAGCGAACTGCAAACAGAACTGGAGAAATATGGCATACAGTCAGAAATTCTCAAGGGCAAGAACGGCCCGCTCTCCATAGAACTCTCCGTTCCGCACGTACAGATACGCAACTTCCGTTATGGCGTGACCACAGAGAAGCGGGTGATTTCTGACTATCTTGTCGATGAGGACAACACACCCGACGCCGACAACGGCACACAATACATTCCTGTGACCTACTATTCCGACGGACGCACGGGCAACGACATACAGTATCTCAGCAAGGATGAGATCATCGCCGACGTGCTCAGGGAGTATGGCAGATACATCAGCTCGATCAGTGACAACAGAAACGCCATGGTCTTTGTCGACAAGAAACCACAGTGATGTAGGACAGCTCAGAAAACATTATTTCATTTACAACCCCTTAGTTATGATACATTACCAACAAAAGATACGGCAGCAGATAGTCCTGCCTGCCATGCAGTTCATCAATCAGGAAAAATCCGGCGGCATCGTCTTGGGACTTGCCGTGGTGCTGGCACTCGTGCTGGCCAACAGTCCGCTAAGATTTGACTATGCCCACTTTCTCCACCACCATTTCGGTTTTGTCGTGGACGGCCAACCCTGCCTCAACTTCTCTCTTGAGCACTGGATCAACGACGGACTGATGTCCATGTTCTTCTTTGTCGTAGGACTGGAGCTCAAGCGGGAGTTCATCGGTGGCGAGCTGCGCGACTTGCGCAAGGTCACGCTCCCCGTGGCTGCCGCTGTCCTTGGCATGGTCTTCCCTGCACTCATCTATCTTGTCTTCAACGGCGGCACCCCGGTGGCACACGGATGGGGAATCCCCATGGCCACCGACATTGCCTTTGCTCTGGCGGTGGTCTACCTACTGGGCGACCGCGTGCCGGTGTCGGCGAAGGTGTTTCTCACCACGCTGGCCATTGTCGACGACTTGGGCTCGGTGCTCGTCATCGCCCTGTTCTACACATCGCAGCTCTCTATGGTCAACCTGCTCGTGGGTTTGGCCTTCTTACTCGTGATGTTTGTTGGCAACAAGATGGGCGTGAAGTCTATTTGGTTCTACGGCATCCTGGGCATTGGTGGTGTATGGACAGCTTTCCTGCTCTCCGGCATCCATGCCACGATAGCCGCCGTGCTCTCTGCCATGGTCATCCCCGCTGACTCGCAGATCAGCGAAGACTCGTTTGTGGCCCGCATGAGAAAGCTCACCCGCCGCTTCGACGAGGCCGAGTCCAACGACGTGAGGACATTGGAACCCGACCAGGTTGAGATCATCGCCCGCGTGAAGACCGATGCCAACCAGGCCCTACCGCCCTTGCAGCGGCTCGAGCACAGCCTCCATCCCTTCGTGTCGTTCTTCGTCATGCCCGTCTTTGCGCTGGGCAATGCGGGCGTGTCGTTTGTCGACATGGATCTGGCGCAGCTCTTCGACAACCACATCGCCGTGGGCGTGATGCTGGGCCTGCTTGCCGGCAAACCTCTTGGCATTCTCTCCTCGGTATGGCTGATGGAACGGCTGGGGCTGGGCCGACGCAGCAAGCAACTCACATGGCGACGGCTTGCCGGACTGGGCTTCCTCGCTTCCATAGGATTCACCATGTCGATGTTTGTCACCACGCTGGCCTTCAACTCTGCCGAAGCCTATGGTCAGGCCAAAGTGGGCATCTTTGCCGCTTCGATCCTCGGCGGCATCATCGGCTACAGAATACTCTCACGGAGATAATCTACACATTATTATATATATACGCTTTCAGCTATGGAACAGCAGCAACCTAAAACACTGTGGCAAGTCGTGAAAGGTTATTTCAACGTCATGCCCGACAAAGAGGACGAAGCCGACACCGTGAGCCAGATCAGCAGTGGCGTCACCTTCCATGGAGCCAACCTTTGGGTGCTCATCTTTGCCATCTTCATTGCCTCGTTGGGACTCAACGTCAACTCTACGGCCGTCATCATCGGCGCCATGCTCATCTCACCGCTCATGGGACCTATCATCGGCATGGGACTCGCCGTGGGCATCAGCGATCTGGAACTGCTCAAGCGGTCGGTCAAGAACTATCTTGTCGCCACCGTCATCAGCGTGCTCACGGCTACAGTCTATTTCCTGCTGACGCCCTTGAACGAGGCGCAGTCCGAGCTTCTCGCCCGTACCTCGCCCACGCTCTACGACGTGCTGATTGCGCTTTGCGGCGGTGCTGCCGGTATTCTGGCGCTCTCGACTAAGGGCAAGGGCAATGTCATCCCCGGCGTAGCCATCGCCACGGCCCTCATGCCGCCTCTCTGCACGGCTGGCTATGGACTGGCCATGGGCAAGGCTTCGTTCTTCTTCGGAGCCTTCTATCTGTTTTTCATCAACACGGTGTTCATCTCGCTGGCCACCTATCTCGGAGTGCGCATGATGCATTTCAGGAGAAAGCAATTTGTCAATGCCGAGAGACTGAAGGTCGTCAACCGATATATCCTGGGCGTGGTGGTGCTCACGATGTTGCCTGCCGGATACATGACTGTAGGAATCATTGGAAAGAGTGTCACGGAAAACAACATCCGCAAGTTTGTCAAGAACGAATGTTCGTTCCCCGGTACGCAGATCATCTCGCAGTCGACCAACGAAAAGTCGAAGACGCTCAACTTGGTGGCTGTCGGCAAGTCCATCAGCAGCCAGCAGATCAGCCGTGCAAGGACCATGATGGGTGAATACCAGCTCGACGACTACCGCCTTAACATCATCCAAGGCTCACAATCTGACAGCATACTGCTCAGCCAGGCACTCGCCTCGGCCAACACCACCACGGAAGCCAGCAAACAGAAAATGGTGGAGCAGAGTGCGCGCATACAAGAGTTGGAAAAGCGTCTCGAAGGTTACGAGCACTATGCTTCCTTAGGAGCAGAGATTGGCAAAGAGACCCGGACAGTATGGCCGGGAGTGACGGCAGTCAGCGTCTCGCGGGTTGCTGACTGGAAAACCGACACGACCAAGGCCTCGCACTATGTCATGGCGGTGGTCAGCACCCAGCGCGTACTCAGTGCCAGTGAGCGCGCCCGCATGCAATCGTGGCTGAAGGAACGCACCCATGCCGACAGTCTGCGGCTGATAGTGACACGATAGCATCCACTTGTTTCATGGTGCCATATAGGCGCGAAGATGGGGAGAACGTAGGTTCGCAACGACCCCATCTTTGCGCCTTTATTGTTGTAATCTTATAGAAAAAGATCGTTTGCTACGCAGGCAATGACCAAAAGCTACGCAGCGAACGATCGCTTGGCAGGCAACAAAATCAAGAGGCAAATCGGATACAACTTTACCTTAAGTCAATCTTAATGAAGTCTTAAGTGCTGTGCAGCCGAGAGAAAGCCTCAGCGCTGAAAGCATGGTTAGGCAGATAAGTCATGTTCCGATATACAGATAACTTTTCATCATCAGCTTTTGCAAATACCAAATAAATTGCGTAAGTTTGCAAAAGGAACAAGAATAAACGCGCTATGGAGCTATTGACGAGAAAATATCCGGTAGGGATACAGACCTTTGAGAGAATCATTAAAGAAGGTTTTGTCTATGTAGACAAGACCGACTTGGTATGGCAGTTGACCCACTATGCTACTTTTGTATTCATGAGTCGTCCCCGCCGCTTTGGCAAGTCGCTGCTCACGTCTACTTTGGAATCGTATTTCAAAGGTGACCGCGAGTTGTTTGAGGGATTGAAGATCACGAACCTTGAGAAGGAATGGACGCAATATCCCGTGCTTCATCTCGATTTGAGTACCACAAAAGGAAGGTCTACAGCCAAAGAGCTTCAACGGGCGCTGACTTTGATGTTGAAGCGGTTGGACGTCTACGAGGATAATCCCGACGAGTTGACACCAGGAGAGAAACTCGGCGGACTGATCAGACTACTTTATAAGAAGACGGGCAAGCAGGTAGCGGTAATCATCGACGAGTACGACGCCCCTTTGCTCGACTCGCTTCACGATCAAACCACGCTCGAGGCGATGCGCAAGGTCATGCAGGAGTTCTATGTGCCACTCAAGGCTAATGAGCAGTATATCAAGTTCTGTTTCATCACCGGCATCACAAAGTTTTCGCAGATGAGCATCTTCTCTACTATCAACAACTTGAAGAATGTTTCCTTGCTCCCAAGATTTGCCACCATCTGTGGATTTACCGAGCATGAGGTTCAGACTGTTTTTAAACAGGACATTTGCGAAATGGCCAAGGACTTCAAGCTGACTCCGAAGGAGATGTACGCCAAAATCAAGTTCAAATACGACGGCTACCATTTTGCCGGTGGTGCTGATGCGGTGTTCAATCCATTCAGCCTGCTCAATGCCTTAGGCGACCGATTGCTGAAAAACTACTGGTTTGCCTCCGGCACTCCGACCTTCCTCATCAAGCAGATGCAGCACTTCCATACCGACATCACCACGCTCGATTCGCTCGATGTGCCCGAGTCGGCTTTCGACCAGCCCACAGAGAATATGAAAGATGCTCTGCCGTTGCTCTATCAGAGCGGTTATCTCACGATTAAGGACTACGATGCAGAAGGCGAGACCTACTTTCTGTCCATTCCCAATCAAGAAGTACGCGTAGGCTATGTTAATGGTTTGCTGCCTACTTATACAGGCTTAAACAGCGGTGACGTGCAAGTCGGCTTTGCCTTGAAATTCTGGAGAGCACTCAAGCAGGACGATATCGACCTTGCCATGAGTCACATGCAGTCTTATCTCGCCGGAATTCCGTATATCGAAGGCTTCAAGCAGAAACTGGCCGAAGCAACTACGAAAGAAGGCTTCTATGAATACACGTTTTATCTCATCTTCTCTATGCTCAATGTCTATGTGCGCACGCAGGTGAAGGTGGCAGGTGGACGTGTGGATATGGTCATCTTCATGCCCGACACCATCTACGTCATGGAGTTGAAGGTGGGTGACACGGCACGCCATGCTCTTGACCAGATTGATGCCCGTGGCTATGCAAAGCCTTATCTCACCGACGGCCGGCGGGTGATGAAGGTCGGCATCCGCTTCGATGCCGACAAGCACACGGTGGACGAATGGAAGGTAGAGTGATTTATCCTGAGCTACAACCGGACAAATACGAAAAAAATAACGTATCTTTACCAGCAACTGGTCATGGCAGGTGAGGTTTCTCACCCTGTAATTGCCTCTGTACTTGGCAACAATATCATTGAATTCCCTACGAGGTATGAACTGCATAATCTGTGCGAATACGATCTTTCCGACATTCATGTAACACGCTTCTTTGATAAAGACTGCAAAGTTAGTCAATTCAAATCGTGTACAAGAAATATCGAGTCTAAATCATTCTATTTTAATAACTTATATTTAAATCGTCTCGTTTTAACGGGACACTAGTGATAAAAACTAATTTGTAAAATGACAAGTTTATTTAAGAGAGTGCTGCTTACTCTGAGTGTAGCCATGTTGCTCAGTCTTCCTATTTCAGGACAAGACAAACATTTCGAACACAACATCTACATAGGTTTAGGTGGTGCGCATTCTTTTGAAGGCGAAGATGACCCCTCAGCTTTTCATATTGGCTATGGTCTGAACTATTATCTTACGCGCCATTGGTCTGTCATGCCGGGCATCGGCTATCGTGCGAAGTTTGAAGTAGGAGATTACGAGGAAGGTATAGGTTCCTACGACTGCTCGTACTTCGATGTTCCCGTCCTAATCCAATATCATCTCTCCAATCCACGTAAGAGCGGACTTGTGGTGGAATGCGGCCCCGTGTTCTCTTTCATTGCCTCCAACAACCAATATTATAATGATGCCAATCCCTACCATCCATTGAACGACAAGGACATCTACCGGTCGTTCGATTTTGGTCTGCAGCCCGGCATCTACTACCAACTGGGCAAGCACTGGAGACTGGGACTGCAAGGGCATGTCGGACTGCTCAATCTGGAAAAAGACTAC
This sequence comes from Hallella absiana, assembly GCF_025457485.1. Lineage (NCBI taxonomy): Bacteria > Pseudomonadati > Bacteroidota > Bacteroidia > Bacteroidales > Prevotellaceae > Hallella > Hallella absiana. Next base: position 19,045 of record NZ_JAMXSP010000014.1, on the reverse strand, counting down.
CCTGGGAAATCCGGATCCTACCACTTCCACGACTTGACCGCCACGCTCAACTTCCACTTCTGATGTCTTCTCCTTGGAAGGAGTATCCATGCCTGTTTAATATATCCTGCGGACGACATCTTCTTGGCTACCCCTGCGATGGCTTCCATTGCCTGTCCGTTATCTCACTCTCGTAAATAGGAAACATGGTGGCTCTTGAACTTTTTTGAGCCACAACCGGACAAATATGAAAAAAGAACGTATCTTTGTAGCAAAGATAGACTTCCACTCTAAACAATCTCGATTATGGACAACGAGGGACTCATTACCTTAACAAAGTGCGACAACACGATTGCTGCCGACGAGATCGCCTCGAAGTTGGCGAGCAATGGTATCACCGCTTCCCTTCATGACGAACTCAACGACCCTGCGTATGGCGCATACGGGCCGAATCCAGGCATTGCGGTGAGGGTGTTCAAGAAAGACTATGCTCGAAGTCTGCGCATCCTTAAGGAGATACGGACGTCTCGCTCAGAACAGTTGCCATGGTGTCCTCGTTGTGGGAGTGACAAGATTAAAGCCCTGCCGAACAAAGAGGGCAAAAAATCAACACCTGCAATCCTTCTTGGCATTGTCTTGATGATTCTTAGCTGCGCAGGGCTAATCCTGCCTAGTTTTGTGGAGGCTCTTGCGTCTCTTCGGCTATATGGTTATATCATATCTCCGTTTGTACTGCTTGGTGGCGTTTTGCTGGTATTACCCAAACAAGACTACAAGTACTACCAATGCATTGAATGTGGCAAGGTGTTTAAAAAATAATAATCGTAAACCCATATGATGATGCGTCGAATCTATTTGTTACTGCTGGTTTGTCTGCTTCAGTTGAGTGCTTTTGCTCAGGCTGTTGTAGGCACATGGAAAGGCGACTTGAAAGTAGGCCAAGTGAAGCTGTCCTTGATTTTTCATGTAAGCAAGGACACGTGTACACTGGATGTTCCCGCACAAAGTGCATTCGGCATACCCGCCTCGCTCAAAGAGCTCACAGACACGTCCCTGACGGTTATCATGTACGGTCTGGAGGCCGGCTATCAAGGAAAAATCAAAGACGGGCAGTTTGTGGGCACGTTCACGCAGAGGGGAATGACCTTCCCCCTCACCCTCACCCGCTTTCAAGAAGTATATAACCGACCACAAGAGCCCAAGGAGCCCTATCCCTACAAGACCGAGGAAGTGACCATCAGCACACCGGACGCCAAGCTTGCCGGAACAATCACCTATCCCGTGGGCTGGAAACAGGGCAAAAAGGTACCATTAGCTGTCTTGGTGACTGGCAGCGGACAGGAAGACCGTAACGAAGAGATCTTTCATCATAAGCCTTTCCTCGTGATTGCAGACTTCTTAGCAAGAAACGGAATCGCAACCCTGCGCTGCGATGACCGTGGCGTGGGAGGCTCAACGGGAGATGTGGCCAACGCCACCACATTTGACTTTGCCAAAGACGCATCTCATGAGTTAGACTATGCACGCAAACGAGGACAATTCTCTAAAGTTGGTATCATCGGTCACAGCGAGGGCGGCAGCATCGGATTTATCCTCGGCGCACAAAAGAAATTGGACTTCCTGGTATCAATGGCCGGCCCCGGCATTCCGATGGACAGCATCCTGTATCTCCAGAATGTCAATGCCCTTAAACAGGTTGGCATGCCCACAAACATCACCAAGGAGGAAGTGAGAAAAAAGATCATGGACAGCGACCCTTTCCCTTGGATAGTAGCTTTTCTGAACTACGACCCTTCCAACGACATCAAGACAACAACCTGTCCCGTCATGGCCATCAATGGCGACAAGGATGTTCAGGTTGATGCAGCCCACAATCTGAAAGCTATCAAGGAGTTGCTGCCGGCTAATAAGTTCTCAATGGTGAAGAGCTATCCCGGCCTGAACCATCTGTTTCAGCACTGTCAGACAGGCCAACCAGCAGAATATACCAACATCGAGGAAACCATCTCCGAGGACGTGCTGGCTGATATGGCTCAATGGCTGAAAGGCTTGTAATATCCTACACACGACACATCATCCACTTCATTTGATGAAAAGAGAAGGATGATGAAAAAGTTCTGTTTTCGTCATTGTGACACCCAAATCCGCAAGATCTCAAAGGCTCACAGGCTCGTTTCTAAGCTATTAACTTTGTTACTTCAAAAAAGTGACAAAAACAGCACTGCAACATAATGGCCACAGTTATGGCCTGACCACCTCGTCGAAGTGCTTCTTGACCCAGCCGATGAGCTGTTCGATGGCAGGAATGAGCGACAGCCCCACGTCGGTGAGTTTATATTCTACGCGTGGCGGTACCTCGGGATAGCCTTTCCTGCTGACCAGATGACTTTTCTGCAAGCCTTTGAGTGTTTTGGAAAGCATCTTCTGAGAGCAGTCACTCATGTGGGCATGCAGCTCGCAGAACCGCATCACACCGGTATCACTCCGATCCAAAGCATAGAGTACGAGCATGGACCACTTGTCGCCAAAGCGGCTGATGACCTGCCGGATGGGACAAGCGAGATACTCGGGATTGATATTTTTCTTCATCGTCGATGTCTGTTTAGTTCCTGACTTCATCAGTCCCTCATTCAATATGTTTATGGCATTATTGGCTGTATGCAATATGTCCACAGACAATTGGGACCATCAGGGCTTTCCAAAAACTTATTCTCGATTCAGGGTGACGCATTGACGAAGTCAGGTGGGAAACTTTAGTGAATGATATGCATGATTAAGAAAGAAAATAATAATAGAACAGAGTGAAAACTATGAGAATTCCTCGCTATAGCTGTTCTGGCTCAATGGATATTTCCCTTGGATCGGATATTCAATGTCTTCTCAGAAGTGGTTACTGATAACCATCATCGAAGTTTTTATCTTTCCACTAACCTCCATGAATAACCCGTCCACATTCGTGTCGACCAGATACATAAGCCTGCACACATCTATGTACTCTATGGTTACGACCTGTCGCAGAAGTTTGATGTCATCTCCTGTTTTCAATAATAAATATTGCTGTACGTTAAAACATTTTTGAGTGCGCTCAAAAATGTAATAGTGGACAGCAATATTTACGAACACAAGTTAATAGCCGATGGTGAAGCGCTCCTGATGGTGTGCGGGCTTTTCCAGCTCGTCGACCATGGCTATGGCATAGTCCTGTACGGAGATATGGCTCGTGCCGGTGGCGGGATCCACGATGAGGTCGTCCTTGCCCAGGCGGAACTTGCCCGTACGCTTGCCTTTGTCAGCATCTTCGAAAGCACCGGCAGGAGAGAAGAACACCCAGTCGAGGTCGTGTTCCTTGGTGAGGAAGTTGAGATAGAATTCGCCTAAGGGACGTACACCGTCCATGATTTCTGCGGGGACGAATCCGGAGTCAACAACACGCAGACCGGGCTTTACAAAGAGCGTACCGGCACCGCCGACAATGAGCAGACGCTGAACGCCGCTCTTCTTCACGGCCTCCACAATCTTGGGGTAATTCTCTTCGATAAGACGCTTGATGTCGGGATTGCTCCATCCAGGGTTATAAGCCGAGATGACGGCATCCTTGCCTTTTGCGATGTTGGCGATAGCGTCCACGTTGGCCACATCCTCCTCCACAGCGGTGAGGTTGTCGTTCTTGGGCAGCTTGGCGGCATTGCGCACCACTGCCGTTACCTTGTGTCCACGAGAGAGCAACTCGTTGAGAACTGCTGAACCTACGAATCCCGTTGCACCTATTAAAACTACATTTGCCATAATCTGTTTTCCTTTCTTTTGCTTATTGTGAATATTATGTTTTCTTACCATAATGGATTCTCCAACCCGTCTGTCCGGGTCTCAGTATCCGTTTTCGTCTGCAAAGTTAGGCATTAATCCGATACCCTGCAAGAGGTTACTTTCCGGTCTTATGGTTACCGTTTGGTAGGAATTGCAAGAATACTAATGCGCTGCAAATCACCTTTAACACACATTAACCAATTACTTTTTGTGCTTGAGTCACTTTTGGTTACTTTTGTAGTATACACTAAGACAACAGTCGTGGAAATATGAAGAAAGAAGTTAATCCCGAGTATCTCACTTGTCCCATCCGACAGGTCATCAGCCGCTTCGGTGACAAGTGGTCGGTGCTCGTACTGTACACCTTGGACAGGAGTCAGACGGGTGTAATGCGCTTCAACGAGCTGCACGCCCACATGAGCGACTGCTCGCAGAAGATGCTCTCCAAAACGCTCAAGCAGTTGCAGGCAAGCCATCTCGTGGGGCGAAAGGTCTATCCCGAGGTGCCGCCGCGCGTGGAGTATAGTCTCACCGATACCGGCAAGTCGCTCATCCCTGCCCTTGAGCAGCTCATCAGCTGGGCCAAGGCTCACTTCAGCGAGGTGGTAAGGCCATAGAGGTTACCTACATTTCCAGTCATCAATAATATCTTTGCCGCGTAGAATCTCGGTGGCATCCTCGGCTACAGAATACGCTCTCAGAGATAATCAACACATTATTATATATGTAGATACCAAGACTATGGCTCGCATCAGCGCATTGCTTGCTGATATAATTTTCCGCCGACAATTCAAGCATCATAGACCATCTTTTCCCCTTTCCGTCGTGTATCATTAAGTCAAAAAGACACAACCGCTGAACAATGACAAAACACGCTATGAGAAATAGGTCGAACTTTGTTTTAGGGAGGGCATGAAGCCCTCTCCTACACTGCACGACTTCGGCATTTTATTGTTGGGACAAAAACAGCACCATTGATAATCAATCACTGGCAATAATATTCAGGTGATTACGCATATCCGATGTAGGGGAGGGCTTTATGGGCTCAGGTGCAGATGTCCGTGGCTTGACACCACGAAGGCCAACCAAATATCTTCATCATGCGGTACATGATTTTCTAAATAAGTTGTACCTTTGCATCATGAAAAAGCAACACACACAGTTTGATTATTCCACTTTGGTCAGCTATATGCTCCCCTAGGGTATCCTCGATAGCTTTGAGATTAATCGTATAGAAGAGGAAGACCTCGGTATTAAGGACGAGACGGGCACAGAGATTCGTGTTCTTCACATCTATCTTGATGAACGAGACTTGCGTGACGAAGTATGGCATGATCTCAAGCCCAACGGTTTTACAGAGGCACGTGAATTCAACGACTTCCCAGTGCGGGAGTACAAGGTAGTTCTCCACATGCGTCGCCGCCGATGGCTTTCCGCGGACGGAAAGAACATCTGAGTGACTTTAGTGGCTGGGATCAGAAGAACCATGCTGGAGAGTACATGCTACTTGAAAAGAATATGGGCACCCATTTGAGCATAGACGAGTCTATGCTTCACAATGACTTGTTCACTTTCCTGTCAAATAAGGAAGGACACGGGAAGCAAGGCTCGTTGATAGCAGCAACCAAAAGTACGACCATATCAGAAGTAACAAAGCATCTGGTCAAGATACCCGAGAAGAGCCGTTTAAGAGAACTCATTGCCGTACGGGACACTATCAAGAGCAAGGAAGAGTACGTACTAAACTACTTCAACAACAGATCGACCAATGCTGCAGCGGAATCACTCAACTCTAAGAAGAAAGGCTTTAGAGCACAGGTAAGGGGTGTGTTAGATTTACCTTTCATCATGTACCGCATGATGAAGATATTTGGTTAGCTCTTCGTGGTGCCAAGCCACGGACTTCTGCACCTGAGCAAAAATCTGTTTTGCGCGCGTCTCATCTTTGATTACCATACCTCGGCTTTTCAGAATGCTTATTTGGTCATCAAATGATTTTATCTGTTTTAGATACGCAATTTTAGCCATGTCTATAAACAAAAAGGCCCACCCTGAGCGCGCTGTTCTTATGGGAAGCGGGGTGAGTATGTCGCTGCAAAGATACCACTTTCCTTTTAATCATCAAAATATTCCCATTGTTTTTTATTTGCTATGGAGAATACAGACTGATTCTTACCACCATTACTTTTATTCCACCTAATCAAACATAAGATAAATATCGTAAGAAATAGGTAATTATACAAAGTACAAAGATTAACTAAAACAAAAAACGGGTGTAACCTATTGAGCTACACCCGTTTTCTTATTTATCGTTATTGATAGTTGTCAATATTACTTGGCTCTCGCCGAGTAACCGTCGTCACTCAGCAGTGTCAAGCGAGCTTGCCACTGCCTTCGCTCCTTGGTTACTTCATCTCCTCGAAATGGTCTGATAACTATTCACATACATCTGCCTGTCGATGTTGCTAATGTGCTGCAAATTCTGAAATAGGCATCCATAAGCAAACATATACTCAACGTTGGCAAACGTAGTGTAAATCGAGCGAAACACAAAATAAAATCGTACTTTTCTGCTATGGAGGATAGCATTATTGTGAGGCTGACAGCATGCTGCCAGCATATTTTCCTTCACTGCCTTATGATCTTAGCAATAAATGTATTATCTTTGCAACATAAGTTCGTTAGGTTCTATAAAGCTTTTCCAAACATTTTGGACTCAGTGAGTCCAAAATTAAACGGACTGCTTTCTTGGACTCATTTACCGCATCCTTTTGCAGGTGTCCGACGATAATGCAAGGACGTGGTATGCCAAGGAGGCATCGGAGCAGACATGGAGCGTGAGGACTCTACAGCGCAATATCTCGTCGCAATATTACTATCGGTTGCTAAAATCTCAACACAAAGACCTTGTAGAAAAGGAGATGCTGCAAAAGACGGTCCCGTTACAGGATAAGCTGGAATACATCAAGAATCCGGTCGTGGCAGAATTCCTTGGCTTCTCGCAGAATACCGACTACCTTGAGTCGACATTGGAGAAGGCCATCATCAGCAACATGGAGAAATTTCTCCTAGAGTTCGGTAAAGGCTTCGCTTTCGTAGAGCGTCAGCAGCATATACACACGGAGAAAGAAGACTATTACATCGACCTCGTGTTCTACAATTACATGCTACGCTGCTTTGTCTTGATTAATTTAAAGACAACGAAAGTCACCCATCAAGATGTTGGACAGATGGATATGTATGTAAGAATGTATGATGAACTGAAACGGCAGCCCGGAGATAATCCTACGTTGGGCATTCTGCTATGCGCCGACACCGACGATGACATCGCGCGTTTCTCCGTTCTGCACGACAACAATCACCTTTTCGCGTCGAAATATCTCACTTTTCTTCCCTCCAAAGAAGAGCTGAGAGCGGAGATTGAGCGACAGAAACAAATGTACTATTTGCAGCAGGCTGAGAACCGACATGTGGAGAAGAAAGATCTCTAGAACCAATAGTTTACGATAACCCACTAAAGCGATGAAGCAGATCGACCTGAACAACGAGATCGTCATCTATCAAAGCGAGGATGGCAAGACCCAGCTTGATGTCAAGCTGGTAGGAGAAACCGTGTGGCTGATACAAACTCAAATGAGTGAACTCTTCCAGACGGATAGAACTGTTATCAACCGACATATCCGCAATATCTATAAAAGCGGAGAATTGGAGGAAGAAGCAACCTGTGCAAAAAATGCACAAGTTCGTATCGAAGGAAACCGTACTGTAAGCAGATCTATTCCTTATTATAACCTCGATATGATAATATCCGTAGGATATAGAGTGAACTCTATTAGGCGACGACCTTGCCGTCTGTGCCCAGAATCTCAATCTTATTGGTGTATATGCGCACTCTGACGGTGCCGAGGGAGAAAGAGTCCGGTACATCCGGCTCTGAGGTAGTTCCGTGCCTCCTCTAGTGAGTCAAACTCATCACGTACGGGAACTTCATCGAATCCTCCACGTTACTATTCTCGTTGCCACAACTGAAAAGGAACTAAACAACGAGATGTTCATGTAGAGAAGTGTAGCTTGAAGCTTGCACCTACCAATATGGTTGAAAAAGTGTAGAAAGAACGGAAAGATATAGTTGAAAAAGTGTAGCTATCACTTGCATATATGGTTGAAAAAGTGTAACTTTGCTTCTGCATGAACAGAAATTCTTAGTTGACATGAAGCGTAATATCACACAGCAACTGCAAGTCTGGAAGGAGAAAACCGATCGTAAGCCTTTGATTGTCAACGGTGCACGACAGGTAGGCAAGACCTACAGTTTGAAGGATTTTGGCAAGAAAGCCTATGAAAACGTGGCTTATATCAACTGCGACGGCAATGAAGAGGTAGCCAACATCTTTGCCCAGGACTATGACATGCACCGCATCTTGTTGCATCTATCAGCTTTGACGGGGATTGACATCAAACCCAAACGGACGCTCATCATCATCGACGAGATACAGGAATGTCCCAAAGCACTCAACAGCCTGAAGTATTTCTGTGAGGACGCACCGCAATACCATGTGGCCGTCGCCGGTTCGTTGCTCGGCATATCATTGCATGCCGGCAGTTCTTTTCCAGTAGGAAAAGTAGATATGATCAAGATGTATCCCATGACTTTCGACGAGTTTCTGATGGCAGCAGGCGAGGACAGACTTGTGGATATACTGCGGCAGCAGGACTACAGTCTGATAACGCCCATGTCGGCACGGCTCTTAGAAATGTTGCGGCAATACTACTATGTGGGCGGAATGCCCGCCGTGGTGAAGGCATTCTTTGCTTCGCATCAGTTGTCAGAGGTGCGCGACATCCAAAATCAGATACTGTTTGATTATCAGCGCGACTTTTCCAAGCATGCTCCTCTGTCGGAAGTGCCACGCATCAACATGGTGTGGAACTCAATCCCCTCCCAACTTGCCAAAGAGAACAAAAAGTTTGTGTATGGCGCGCTCAAGAAGGGAGCCCGCGCCACACAGTTCGAGATGGCCATAGAATGGCTGATAGACGCTGGTCTCATCTACAAGGTACCACGTGTGTCTGAACCTCGCAAACCTCTAAAATTCTATGAGGATCTGAACGTCTTTAAGCTCTTCTCTTTGGATGTGGGACTCATGGGAGCCATGGCAGAGACGACAGCCGCAGACGTGTTGGTTCGCGGAACAGCCATGACGGAATATCGTGGAGCATTCACCGAACTGTTTGTGCTGACGCAGCTGGTAGCCCGAGGCATTACACCTTATTATTATAGTGCCAACGACTCAAGGATAGAGATCGACTTCCTGATACAGAAGGCAGGCACCGTCATTCCTTTGGAAGTAAAGGCAGAAGAAAATGTCCACTCAAAATCGCTCAGAACTTATATTGAGAAATATCCGCAACTGAAAGGTGTCCGCCTCTCCATGTTGCCTTACCACGACCAAGATTGGATGACCAACTATCCGCTCTATTGCGTCAACTTCATATAGCGTAATTCTTGCATTTACTGGCTACCAAAGCGAGGAAGGCAAGACCCTACTGGATGTCAAGCTGGAAGGAGAAGCCGTGCGGCTGAGAAGCACCAGGCATCCGATTCTTGCAATGCCTATTGTTGGTATAGCGTTTACGACAAGAATGTATAATTTATCTAGGAAGCATTCTTAAAGCCTTATCTTTACTGTCACTGAAACTAAGTTTATTAGTTATAATAACAGCATTTTGTGGGTCGACAACATGTTTTCCCATAATTTGTAATGCTTTTAGTTTGTCGTCATCGAAACTAAAAAACGTCATCATCCTGGCGCACTGGTCGCAAGTATACCAGCAACCAAGCGTCGCCACCTCAAGCAGCGTGTAGCGGTCGTCATCAAAATTGGCATCTTTCACCTTACCATATAGGAAATCGAAAGCATTTTCACTCAACGCATATGGTTGGCATTCACTGTATGGATCTGGATAATTTTCCTGCGGTACTGGAGGCAATACCGAATGATAAACTTCTGCGTCATTTCCACGATAGGAAGGTACAATACACTCTTGATATGAAATCACTTTTCCATCCCTCCCGAAACTGATGTATATGAACTTATCTGGATCCAACAACGGACTCTTTATGTACGTCCATCTGTCTCCATAGGAGTTGAAGCAGGTTGCGTCTGGCTTACCTAATATTTGCATGACCTGCTCTTTAGTCATTCCCCGTTGAACCATATGATTCTTGGCCTGAATGTTAACCAAACAGGTAAAGAGCATTAATAATGTCGGAAGGACTATCCGAAGAATAGAGCTTTTCTTATTCATATTCTTTTTTGTTTGTTTCTGCAAATTTAATAGATTATTATCAATGGATATTAGGGAAATCCCTATTTTCAAGTATTCAATCCCTATATTTGTTATTTAGAATCCACATTCTATATTTTGCGTTCTGACAGTCCAACCACTTGGCAATGCTCTATTTCTGCCTATAGGTTCTTTGCAAAGCGGAAACGAAACCATAACAGTGTCAGCAACGCCAAAGTACTTAGCAATCTGGCGTTTGCATCTGCCACTATTCAGATTGCTATACAAAATAGACATCGTGCCGAATGTCGTAATCTCAAGCATTATCCAACTTGGAGGAAAGTGGTTGGTGTATTTGGACTTGAAAGCCTTGATGAACTCCTCATCACTCCTTCCAAGTTTCTCATCCATGTTTGATATTGTCTTTGCCAATCTTGCAGGATTGGAAAACAATGCCGTATCTTGAAACCACCAGCCACCATAGTACGCAATTTTAGCCATGTCTATAAACAAAAAGACCCACCCTGAGCGCGCTGTTCTTATGGGAAGCGGGGTGAGTATGTTGCTGCAAACAATACTACTTTTCTTTTAATCATCAAAACATTCCCGATGTTTTTATAAGATAACGTACTTTTCTGCTATGGAATATAGCTTTATTGCAAGGCTGAAAGCATGCTGCCTGCATATTTTCCTTCGCTGCCTTGTGATCTTAGCAATAAATGTATTATCTTTGCAACCAATAGCTTACTATAACCCACTAAAGCGATGAAGCAGATCGACCTGAACAACGAGATCGTCATCTATCAAAGCGAGGATGGCAAGACCCAGCTTGATGTCAAGCTGGAAGGAGAAACCGTGTGGCTGAATACAAAACAAATGGCTAAGCTCTTCGACAAAGAAGAGTCCAACATCCGGCGCCATATAACTAATGTATTTAAAGAAGCGGAACTCGACAGAGAGAATAACGTGCATTTTTTGCACGTTAATGGAGTTAAGAAGCCTGTGCCTTATTATACACTTGACGTTATAATATCAGTTGGGTACCGCGTACACAGTCAAAGGGGTGTCCGCTTCCGCCAATGGGCAAACAGCGTGCTGAAGCAATACCTCATCAAGGGGTATGCTGTGAACGAGCGCATTCGCAAGCAGCAGATCTCTGAGCTCCGGCAACTGGTGCAGGTGCTTGGACGCACCCTGCAACAGCAGCCTGTGCCAACGACCGACGAGAGCAATGCGCTCTTCAAGGTCGTCGTCGACTACACCTATGCACTTGATACCCTCGACGACTATGACTATCAGCGGTTGAGCATCAGCAAGACCACCAGCAAGGAGACCTTCCACGCCACCTACGAGAACGCCATGAAAGAAATCAATGTGCTGAAAAAGAAGTTTGGTTACTCCCCTCTCTTCGGCAACGAGAAGGACGACTCTTTCAAGAGCTCCATCGGGCAGATCTATCAGACCTTCGGCGGTGTGGACCTCTACCCTAGTGTAGAGGAGAAGGCCGCCATGCTGCTCTATCTCGTCACCAAGAACCATTCATTCTCTGACGGCAATAAGCGCATCGCTGCAACTCTGTTTCTTTGGTTTATGCACAACAACGGCATTCTCTACCGTGAGGACGGCACCAAGCGCATCGCCGACAGCACCCTCGTTGCCCTCACGCTCATGATAGCCGAGAGCCGGACGCAAGAAAAGGATGTCGTGGTGAAAGTGGTCGTGAATTTGATCAACAAGAACAATGGGTAAGGATATATGGGAACAGCTTTATTAGCCATCTGCTTTTGCACCGTGTAGCAAAATTCAAAAAAAATAATTGAATAGAAAAGCAAATTAAGGCATAGTTAATCTATATTGTCTCGTTTCATATATTATTTCGCAACAATAGTATATAAAGCAACTAAAATAAATACTATCCAACGTTGACTCTTTTCAAATTTTTATTGTAACTTTGGAGCTAATAACCAACATTCAGAATGAATAAGACACTCATAGACAATTCGGAAAGCCTAAAGATGGTCAATACGCTCAATACTTGTATCTCTGATTCAAGCATTAACACTATTCGTATTGCCACAGGCTATTGGGACATACCAGGCATGGCTTTATTGGCAGATAAGCTACGGGAGTTTCTGAATCGTGAAGATGCCAAGCTGAAGATTATCATTGGCAAGGATCCTTATGTCTATGCCAATATGCTTAAGAAAATCAAGATTGCGAAGCCTAATTACCCAGCAGACTTTATTCGTACGGACATAAACAGTATTGCTGACAATTTGGTCGACAGCTATAAGGAGTCTTTTCATCTACTGCTTGACAATTGCAATGGCGACAATCCAAAGATTGACATTCACATTTTCAAAACAGATGAAAACGATGAACGGCAGTTCTTCCATTCTAAATGTTATATCTTCACGCATAGGGTGCCCTCGCACCATGACCCAAGCCAATTAATTGATAAAGGTGGCGATTATAATATGTACGCCATCGTAGGCAGCAGCAACTTCACACGTAGAGGATTGGAGGGCAATTCAGAGCTCAATGTACTTGAGACTGATCAATATGTGATTAACCATCAGCACAATGAAGAAGAAAAAGATGTAAAGGGGCATATTGAATGGTTTGAAGAGAAATGGAGCCAAAGCATAGATTGGTCCAAGGAATTCTTGGAGCAAGTCTTGAAGCCATCCAAGCCTGTCAAGCAAATTGAGAATGATGAGAAAGAGGCCAAAGCTGCACCATTCACGCCATACGAGCTTTATATCAAGCTCCTTCAACTGCAGTTTGGTGATATTATTGACAAGAGCCTGAGCCAACAGATAGAGGCCTATCTACCTGCAAAGGTCAACAGACTCAGTTTCCAAATAGAGGCTGTGAAACGATGCATTGGTATCATGCATGAGCATGGAGGCTTCATGCTTGCTGATGTGGTGGGTCTGGGGAAAACCATTATCGGTGCTCTCATTATCAAACGTTTTCTGTCAATGCCTGAGGATGACGGTCGTGAGCGCAAAGTACTTGTCATCACGCCACCTGCAATTCAGTCGGGATGGAAAAAGGCCATTGCGCTTTTCGACAAGGAGTCCGATGACAAAATCGCTCCTTGTATTGACTTCATTACCACAGGCAGGATTGAAAGCTTAGAAGGAGATGAAGAAGAAGATGATGATAGCGGAGACAGTGGCGAGTTCGAAGGGGTGTTGCAATACAAAAACTATGGTCTTATTATCATCGATGAAAGCCACAAGTTCCGCAATAGCAACACTTTGATGTATCAATCGCTTGATGAGCTAATACAAAGTATTGGTGCCAACACAGGTGTGTTCCCCTATATAGGTTTGCTATCTGCAACGCCACAGAACAATCGTCCTAACGATTTGAAGAACCAAATATATCTGTTCGAGCGCAACCATAATAGCAGTACACTAAAGAAAGCAGAGGGAGGCGACCTTGACAGATTCTTCGGTGATGTCAGTCGTGAATATGAGTTTCTGATTGACAGAAGAAACGGCATATCTGATGAGGAACGTCGTCAACGCCTTGACAACTTGTCGAAAAGAATACGCGATTGCATCTTGACGGATATCCTCGAAAGACGCACACGTACTGATATTGAAAAGTATTATAAGGAGGACATGAAGCAACAAGGCATTGTTTTCCCCAAGATTGTCGGCCCCATCGATTTGAAATACATTATGGACGATGAGTTGGCTGAACTTTTCTCTGATACAATGCGCATCATAGCACCTTCTGAAGTGGATAAGCTTCAGTTTGACAATTGGCTGAGATATTATCGCTATCGGATTATTGAGTACTTCGTAGACCCGGCAAACGAACAAAAGCACAAAGGACGTGGCAATCGTACTGTCACTGATGTTGCCAAGCAGCTATCTACTATCATGCAGATATTGCTCGTCAAGCGTTTGGAAAGTTCGTTCACAGCTTTCCGGCAATCGCTGAAGAACCTTCGCCGCTATACAGAAAACATGATCAACATGTGGGATAACGATACGATATTCGTTTGCCCACAAATAGATGTCAACAAGGAACTTGACTTTGAAGCTAAATCCAGGCAGAGTGGCAAGACCGTCACTTTCACTGATTGCGTGGAGGATATCCGTGCGAAAATAAAGAGACTCAACGAGCAAGGGCGTAATGACAGGGGGCAGAATGCCGAATACAAGCGCAAAGACTTCAAACCGGAGTACATCAAGCTGCTGAAGAAGGACTACCAAATCATGAAAGATCTCTTCGATCGCTGGAGTGTTAATTCGGAAGACCCGAAATTCGATGCTTTTAAGGAAAGTCTTGAACCTGAGCTGTTCAACCCTCAAAAGAACACCTCCGGCAAGCTTGTCATCTTCACTGAAGCCATTGACACGGTGAAAGCTTTGAGTCAGGCTGTCAAGGCCAAAAAACACAGACCACTCGTCATCACGGCAGCCAACCGCGATGAAAAGGAACAAGAGATAGAAGCGAATTTTGATGCCAACTACGAGGGAGAATGGAAAGACGACTATGATGTCATCATAACTACAGAGGTGTTGGCAGAGGGTGTCAATCTGCATCGAGCTAATGTCATCCTCAACTACGACACACCATGGAATGCCACAAGGCTGATGCAACGCATTGGACGCGTCAACCGCATTGGATCAAAGGAGCCTTTCGTCTATGTATACAACTTCATGCCAAGTGCACAGGGCGATGCAGAGATACAACTGGTTCGTAAAGCTTATACAAAATTGCAGTCGTTCCATAACTTGTTCGGAGAGGACAGTAAGATTTTTACAGAGGACGAGACGGTGCGCCACTTCGACATCAAGAAAGCGGTAGAGGGTGAAGAGTCTCCGCTGGAGAAGTATGTGCATGAACTAAAGGAATATCGGGAAGCTCATCCTGAACGGTATGAACAGATAGCACAGGCCAATGGCAATTGGGAGATTGCTCAGGCTCAAAGCGGAACTGCATATTTCCTTATAAAGGCTCCAAAATCAGCCCGTCTTGCCATTCGTGTCAGACAAGAAGACGAACAATACAAATCTGAGATTATCTCAACACTCGATTTGTTGGAGGATATGCGTGTGCCCGAAAACCAGCAAGGCATGCCACTGCCCTCAAATTGGGATAAGATATCACGTGAGGCAATTAATGCGTACAACCGTTATTTCGTTAGGATTAATAAGTCAAGAGCAGGTGACAAACGCACCCAAGCATTGACGGTCATTGTAGACCTCTATCACAACAAGAGTCTCTCTTCTAAGTCTAAGTCGTTACTCAAAGCCGCACGGCGGTTCGTTGACAAAGGCAGCATCGACGTGATTCGGAAGGTATTACTCATAGATGAGGAACTTAATAATAATCAGCAAAATCTTTTCAAATTGAATCAGGAAGACATCGACATGGTCATTGAAAGAGAAATTGGCAAACTCGTTGCCAATGTAGAAAAACGACAGGGGGAACCTATGATTGAATTAGGCACCATCAAAGAATGAGATTATGGAAATAGAAGAACTGAAAAAATTCCTACATAGCCCTTACCAAGGCAGCAAGTCCTTTGTCGAGCATATCATCTTTCCAATCTTTGGGCAAGACGATTATGAGGACAATTATGATAAAGAATGGCTGGAGGAAGATTCTTCAAAAAAGAGCCTGGCACTCGCTACTGGTGTAGAAAGTGTCAAACAGGTGGGGTCTATGTACATCGACGTAGAGCCGTTGGTCATTTTCGACATCACCGTTTCTGACCGTGTAAGAATGGAACGCAACAGACAAGGCATACAGAAGCTCGTCCGCCAGATGATGGGACCATACTCTTGCGCTTTCATGCTTTTTCACTATCAAGACATGCCTGACTGGGACTGGCGCTTTTCTTTCATGCACAAGGGGGATAAAGACTCGACTTCCACGAGTGCCAAGCGTTATACCTTTTTGTTAGGGCCTAGACAGTCCTGCCTGACAGCGGCTATCAATTTCCATGAGCTCTACGAGCTCCATGGAAGTATAAATGAAGAGGCACTTGAAAAAGCGTTCTCTGTAGAAGCTCTATCAAATGAATTCTTCAAAAGATATAAAAATTACTACGAGAATTTCGTTAGCTATATCACGGGAAAAGCCTATCGGAAAGAAGGCAACAAGTGGGTGGAAAAGGTTGTCAACACAGACAACGACAAGGAGTTTTATGCCCGCTTTGACCACAACGACAAGCGCATTCGCGATTATGTGAAGCGATTGCTTGGTCGCATCACATTCTTACACTTTGTGCAAAAGAAGGGATGGCTCGGCGTGCCAGCTGGGCAAGACTGGAATAGTGGAAAGGGCAATTTTGACTTCATGCGCCAACTCTTCTTACAGGCTTCAGAGCAACAAAAGGATGATTTCCTGGATGCGGTTCTCGAGCCATTGTTCAACGCTATCGACACGGACCGCAAGGATGACGATTATCTCTTCGACACAGGCGTGTTAGGCAAAGTTCGGATTCCTTATCTCAATGGAGGACTATTTGAACGCAACGAGGACGACCGCATTCCTTCTCGTTTCCCCAAAGAGCTATTCGCCAATCTGTTGCAGTTCTTCAGCGAATACAACTTCACGGTTGATGAGAATGACCCAGACGACGCGCAAGTGGGCATCGATCCGGAGATGCTAAGCCGCATTTTCGAAAACCTACTGGAGGACAACAAGGACAAGGGCACTTACTACACACCGAAGGAAGTGGTACATTATATGTGCCGTGAAAGCCTTATTGCCTATCTGCAAACGGATTATAAAGACAAAAAGCAGCAAGAGAGTATCCGCCACTTCATTGAAACCCAAGAAATTGATACTATAGAGCCAATAAAAGGCCGAATCGATGACCGTCTGAAAGAAGTGAAAATCTGCGATCCTGCCATCGGTTCAGGCGCTTTCCCCATGGGCATGCTGAAAGAGATATTCCTCTGCCGTAGCGTGCTGGAAGATGTGTCTGACGCAGCGCAAATCAAGCGGGAAATCATTCAAAACAATATCTATGGCGTAGACATTGAGAAAGGTGCGGTGGAAATAGCCCGTCTCCGCTTCTGGCTGTCTCTGATTGTTGATGAGAAATCACCGGAAACATTGCCCAACCTTGACTACAAGATTATGCAAGGTAACTCTTTGCTCACTACCTTCCGTGGACAATATGTCGACCTCGATATCCATGGGCATGCAAAAGGCAGTACTGCTGCTTTAAATTTGAACATGACCAGACTGGCACAAGTTCAGAAGAAGCTGTTCAACGCAGAGGGAGAAGAAAAGCTGTTGATTCAGATAAAAATCAAACTTATTATTGTGGAGTCGATAATAGCCCAACTGCAATACGAGTTTGATTCTTTCACAAGAGCAAACAACACAATCCAGAGCACTTTAAGCTTTGGTACTACTAAAGAGAAGAAGGCCGCGATGGTTGCAGTCTTCCCCAAAGAGCGCATGGATATGCTTCAAGAATGCCTGCACATCAAGGAACAACTTCTTGATGAGACAGTCAGCCGTAAAGAAAGAGCCGAAATGGTTCTTCCTTTTTTCGACTGGCATATGATGTTCAATGATGTCTTCAACCGACCCTCAAAAGAGGGCTTCGACATCGTAATCGGGAACCCACCGTACATCCAGCTTCAAAACAATGGGGGAGAGTTGGCACAAATGTATAAGGACTGCAGATTCTCCACATTCGTTCGTACAGGTGATATTTATTGTCTTTTTTACGAATGTGGTTGGAAGCTACTACACAACAATGGACATTTGTGCTACATCACATCCAACAAATGGATGCGTGCAGGATATGGTGAAAAGATAAGAGATTTCTTTGCTCATAACACCAATCCGATGCTATTGGTTGACTTTGCCGGCGTAAAGATCTTTGATAGCGCTACTGTAGATACTAATATTCTTCTTTTTGAAAAGTCAACTAATAAGCATAATACAATTTGCTCTGTTACCAAAGATCAGGGCAAAGATAGCATCAATAATTTGAGCGATTTTGTGCAGCAACAGCATACGATTTGTGATTTCAGCTCTTCAGACAGTTGGGTTGTCCTCTCGCCTATTGAGCAAAGCATCAAGCGTAAAATTGAGGCGGTGGGGACTCCACTCAAAGATTGGGATATAAAAATAAATTATGGGATTAAAACAGGCTGTAACGAAGCCTTCATTGTATCCACAGAGAAAAGAAACGAGATTCTTTCCAACTGCAAAGATGCCGACGAGCGCCAGAGAACCGAGGAACTTATTCGACCGATTCTTCGTGGCAGAGATATCAAGAGATATGGCTATGAGTGGGCGGGGTTGTGGCTGATTAACACACACAATGGAATAAAAGGCAAGATAGAGCGTATACATATTGAAGACTATCCTGCCATTAAAGCCCATTTGAACCAATATTGGGGCAAGATAGAGCACAGAGCAGACCAAGGTGATACTCCATACAATCTTAGAAATTGCGTTTATTTGGAGGATTTTAATAAGCCAAAAATAATGTGGAAGCGAATTGGATCTATTCTTCGATTCTGCTATAACGATAATGGTACCTTGGGGTTAGATAGCACTTGCTTTGCAACCGGTAATAATATTGAATATATTTGCTGTGTTTTAAATTCATCAATGGGACACTATTTGCTAAAGGACAGTCCCAAGACTGGAACCGGAGACCTGTTAATTAGTGTCCAAGCAATAGACCCTATAAGAGTACCGCATATATCAGCAACACTCAGTGATAAGTTCAAGTCATTATTAAAAGAGTTTTGTAATACAAGGAGTAAGGAACTTGATGATGAAATTAACAAAGAGATATTATCATTATACAAATTGAATTCAGAAGAATGTGAATATATAATTAACCTGTTGGCGGAATTAATTTAGTGCATACTTAATTCTGCCAATGGGCTTGTCGTTAATGAAGTTTACGTATTGCAGAATGGTAAGTGCACTAATTTTGCCAATGATCCTGGCAAACAAA
>NZ_JAMXSP010000013.1:0-86178 GCF_025457485.1 Hallella absiana | reverse complement strand
ATGAAAGCCTTCAGGTCATGCCTGAAGGGAATAAGGGATATACCCTTCTTTTTCTATAGATGTGTTACTGTCTTTGGTTAGGCAGCGGCATCCGTCCGCCACGGACAATCCCCCTTGGGCCAGAAAAAATCAAGAATTTGAGGATTGTAACATTTGAATGCGTTGGATACATATATAAGAAATTGGAGAAAGGGTACACCGTTTTACTTCCCTTTCTCCATTTCTTGTATCGATAAGATCTGTTCTTCTCAAATATGTGCGCAATTATCTTGCCATGCCATTTCTTCGGAACATTTTTGATGTTACTTCACGCTCCACTCAAACAGTCCGCAGGAGTATTTCTCGGGCTGCTTGACGTTGAGGCGGAGCACCGTCGTCTTTACGGGCGTGAAGTGTACGGTGCAGGGCTGTCCCTTCTTGACGGGATAGCTGTCGGCATCTGCCACCGGCTGCCACTGGCCTTGCGCGTTTTGGTATTCAATGTTCCAAGATTCCGGAACTTTGCATCCGCCCCAGGGCAGGTCGTCGTACCAATAGATGGTTGCGGACTGCACTTGCTGTGGCTCAGTAAAGGTGTAGGTAATCCACTCCGTAGTTCCCTGTTTCGGCCACCAATGGAAATAGGGTACCGAACGGTCGTTTTCGTCGGCAGGTACCAGTCCGTCGGCAATACTCTTCATCGATGCTGAGGGAGTCGACGAGGCGATAGTGGCTTGCGAAGCCAGCGTGGCCGGTGTGGCGGGACGGGTGGCGCGCACATCCTGCGGCATCCATACCTTCATGTTGCCACTGCCGCGATGGCACCAGGCGAAATACGGGATCAGCGTCAGCCGCTCGTCTGTTGTGGTCAGCCGTCCCTGCTTGTCGTAGGCCAGCAGCTGGGCGTCGGTGGAGAGTGTGGTGATGTTTTGTGTCTTGAAGAGTGTGAGTTGCTTATGGCGGTCGGCGGGGATGAAGGCAGCCATCGGCTTCTCTCCGGCAGCGAACGTCGGACTTTGGTTGACGAGTATGCCCATGATGTCGAAGTTGTTGTCAGGCCACTCAGCACAGTAGACCAGCGGTCCACGCTCCACGGCGATCAGTCCGCGGTCAGCTACCACCTTATTATTCGCGCGTACGGTGCGCACGTCCATATCGAAGTGGATGCGCACGACATCACCCTTCTTCCATGTGCGGTTGATGGTATAGTATCCGTCAGACTCCAGAGCGGCTTCCGCCTTCTTGCCGTTGACAAGCACGGAGTAAGAGGGTCGCTTGCCGTCGGAATACTCATATAGGTCTGATGGCACGGGTCGGCTCTTTGCCCATCCCGGGATGCGTATCTTCATATTGAAGCGTCCGGCCCGGTTGTCTTCAATCTTCAGCGCGATGTCGCCATTCCAAGGGTATTGTGTCTCTTGGCTCAGCTTTACCTCTTTGCCCCCTACCTTCATCGTGGCACTGTTGGCCAGGAAGAGGTTGACATAGAGGTTGCGGTCCTTCACGGCATAGACATATCCGGGCAGTGAGGGGATGAAGCGGCAGATATTGCTTGGGCAGCAGGCGCAGCCAAACCACGGCTGACGCTGATGCTGTCCCATGGACTCCAGCGGATTGGGATAGAAAAACTTTCCGTCGTCGAGGCTCACACCGCTGATAAGACCATTGTAGAGCGTGCGCTCCAGCACATCGTAGTATTTCGACTCGCCGTGGAGCAGGAAAAGCCGATAGTTGACATACACGTTGCCGATGGCGGCGCAGGTCTCGGCATAGGCACTCATATTGGGCAGCTCATAGTTGGCGCCAAAGGCTTCACCGTTGTTCGTGGCACCGATGCCGCCAGTGATATAGAGCTTCTTGCTGACGATGTTGTCCCAGATGCGGTCGATGGCATGGATGTAAGCCGTGTCACCGGTGAGCGCGGCAACGTCAGCCATACCGGCATACATATAGGCGGCGCGCACAGCGTGACCGACAGCTTCGTCCTGGTCAACCACTGGCTTGTGGCTTTGCGAGTATTCCGACCGCCCCTGTGTCTTACCACGATAGTCGAGGAAGAACTTCGCCTCGTCGAGATACTTGCGTTGTCCGGTGACGAGATAGAGTTTGCAGAGTGCCATCTCTGCAATCTGATGTCCCGGCACCACACAGGCCTGCCCCGGTTTGGGTCCAACCTCGCGGCAGACGCAGTCGGCATAGCGGATGGCGATGTCGAGGAAGTGGCGGCTGCCCGTGGCCTGGTAGTGTGCGATGGCAGCTTCTACCATGTGTCCGAGGTTATAGAGCTCATGGCTGAGATCCTCTTCTTTCGACCACCGCTTGTCGCCAGCCCACTCGTGGGGGTGTTGCGGGTTTTGTGTTCTGGCAGTGTAGAGATAGCCGTCGGGCTCCTGTGCACTGCCGATGATGGTGATCACGCTGTCGATATAGTGTTTCAGCTTAGCGTCGGGATAGGTCTGAAGGATATAGCTTGCTCCCTCAATGGTCTTATAGGGATCGGTGTCGTCGAAGCTGTATCCCGTGATGGGAAAGACCTTTGACGGGTCTTTGAGGTGTGCGGCAGCATGTTCAAAGTTCTTGTAGCGTCCCGTCTCCTCGCATTTGCTGAAGGCGAGCGGTATGGTGACCTTGCGGCTGGCTTCGAGCCGTTGTCCCCAAAAACTATTGGGAGCCACCTTCACGGAGGTGAATGTCACGGGAGTGATCGGATAGCCGCCGAGTCGCTTCTGTGCTTGTGTGGGCAACAGCATGACTATGGTGGCGGCGAAAGTCAAAAGTCGTTTCATATAATATGTATATTAGGATTTTCTTTCCGCAAAGTTACGCTATTATTTCCAAACCATACGCAACGATCGTCCAAGAATCATGCAAGAATCGTACAAAAGAGGGACTCACCTCCCGTACCTCTCTGCAAAGGAGAGGGGGGCTCGAAATACTGCAAGGACTGAATGTTATCCCATCCTTGCTCCGGATAATAATGCGATTATGTTTGCAAAGTTAGTCATTTTCTTGATTGGCTCCAAATGATTTGCGTCTAAAAAACAAAAGAAGAAAAGCGTATCAGCGATTTGTCGAATGATACGGTCAACGGTATGGTCACGGTCTTGGGGCTGATGGCCTTAACAAATAAGAGACTTCCGAACGTATTCAGAAGCCTCTCGACGTTGTCGTACGCGGATTCGAACCACGACAAACAGAACCAAAACCTGTTGTGCTACCATTACACCATACGACAATCTTGGGTGCAAAGATACTGCTTTTTTTGTGTATCACCAAATTTTCAGGCTGCTTTCTTGATTTTAGTAACAAGTATGGGTATTCTGGCAATTCAGAAAGGGAGAGAAATATTCAAGTGTTTTCTTGCTTGTTCAGGCTTTTTGTGTTATCTTTGCCATTAGATAACTAAAACACACGACTATGCTGGGAGCAATCATTGGCGACATTGTGGGATCGCGGTTTGAATTTGAAGAGATACCCACAGACAATTTTGAACTGTTTCTCGATAAGCCACGGTGCGACTATACCGACGACTCGATTATGACGATCGCCGTGGCCGACGCTATTCTCAACCATCGCAGCTACAGCGAAGCCCTGCACGACTGGGGGCGCCGCTATCCCAATCCCAAAGGCGGATACGGCAATATGTTTGCCGAATGGCTGAGAAGTGACGAGCCCAAGCCCCATAACTCATGGGGCAACGGTGCTGCCATGCGTGTGAGTCCCGTGGGCTGGCTCTTTGACGATTACCACGAGGTGATGGACGAGGCCAAGAAAAGCGCACAGTGCAGCCATCTGCATAAGGAGGCCATACGGGGCGCTCAGTGCGTGGCTACGCTCATCTACTGGCTGCGTACCTGCCGTATCACCAAGGAAGAGATAGAGAGCGCCGTGAAGCACAACTTTGGCTATGAGCTGCCACCGCTCGGTGACATCATGAAGATAGGCGCTGAGGGGCATTTCGACTCGTCGTGCCAGGAGACCGTGCCATGGGCGATCCGTTGCTTCCTGGACAGCAACAGCTTTGAAAGCGCTATCCGCAATGCCGTCATGACGCGTGGTGACACCGACACGAAAGCCGCCATTACCGGCTCCATCGCTGAGGCCTTCTATGAAGTGCCCGATACGCTCTATGAGCAAGCCTGCTCCTATCTGGAGCCCGACATGCTCGACATCGTGCAGCAATTCTATCAGCGAATGCAGGATGAGCTGTAAGGAGTGAATGACGAAATCACAATAAACGAATGACGAAGTAAAAATAATCGAATGATGAAATAAAAAATCCCCGCCAAGCGACTGCTTGGCGGGGATTTTTTATGGTTGTCAAGACGTGGCAAAGCCCTGCTGGCTTTGCCATGTGCCTGTGATGTTATGCTTGTGCCTGTACTTCGGCGAGAGCTTCTTTCTCATCTTTCTCGCCCTTCTTGCCGAGGATGAGGTAAGCGATCGGCGATGCGAGGAAGATAGAGCTCAGCGTACCGACAAACACACCGATGATCATAGCAAACGAGAAGCTGCGTGTGGAGTCACCACCAAGGATGAAGATGGCGAGCAACACGATGAGCGTACTGGCCGAGGTGTTGATGGTACGGGCCAAGGTCTCGTTGATACTCAGGTTGAAGAGATCGTACTTGTTGCCCTTCGGATGCTTGCGCAGGTTCTCACGGATACGGTCGAAGACCACCACGGAGTCGTTGATATCATAACCGATCACCGTCAGGATGGCACCGATAAATGTTTGGTCGATTTCCAGTGAGAAGCCAATCCAACCGTAGCACAGTGAGTAGAGACCGATGACCATTGTCGTGTCGATGGCAAGAGCGGCGATAGAACCCACAGAGAAGCCGAGGTTGCGGAAGCGCAGCAAGATGTAGAGGAAGATGAAGAACAGGGCGAGACCCACACTGATGAAGGCGTTGCGCGTGATGTCCTTAGCGACAGACGGACCGACCTTAGAAGAACTGATGATAGAGCCGCCCTGACGGATATCAGGATTCTTGAAGGCGTTGACGTTAGCCTGGCTGACGAAGCCGCCCTTCTTCAACGCATTGTAGAGGATGGTCTCAGCCTTGTCGTCCTCGGTAGGCTTGTTGCTGTCGATGTTCCAGTTGGTGGATACACGGATGGTCTTGCCGTCGGTGCCGATAGCGATGACGTTTGTCGTAGCAGGCTTGCCGGCGTTAGGACCGCTGGTGTTGACGAAAGCGTCGTTCAGTACGTTGCGCACATCCTCTACAGGAACGGACTTGTCGAGTGTGACGACATAGTTGCGGCCACCCGTGAAGTCAATGCCTAAGCTCAGTCCGCGTACTGCGAAGCTGATGATGCTGAT
Source organism: Hallella absiana (assembly GCF_025457485.1). NCBI lineage: Bacteria > Pseudomonadati > Bacteroidota > Bacteroidia > Bacteroidales > Prevotellaceae > Hallella > Hallella absiana. Next base: position 80,870 of record NZ_JAMXSP010000013.1, on the reverse strand, counting down.
GATGATGAACACAGCGTAAACAGAGAAGCTGGCCTTGAACATATGCATGAACTTGTAGTTCGTGCCCTGCATGAGGTTCTTCGAGAGTTTGGTGTCGAACTTCAAGTGCATCCACTTGTCGTGGTTGAGTTTGTAGTCATAGAGCAGACGTGTCAAGTACACGGCACTGAAGAAGGAGCAGCAGATACCGATGATCCAAGTTGTTGCGAAGCCGCGGATAGGACCTGTACCCACAAGGAGGAGGATCACACCGGTGATCAACGAAGTAAGGTTGGAGTCGAAGATAGCGGAGAAGGCGTTGCTGTAGCCGGCGTTGACGGCCTGCTTCATGCCCTTTCCGGCACGCAGCTCTTCCTTGATACGCTCATAGATCAGCACGTTGGCATCGACTGCGGTACCGAGTGACAATACCATACCGGCGATACCGGACATTGTCAAGGCTGCCTGGAACGAGGTGAGGATTCCCAGTGTGAAGAATACGTTGATGAGCAGAGCACCCACAGCGATGCTTCCGGGGATGATGTTATACATTGCCAGCATGAAGACAATCAGCAGCACGAAGGCAATGACGAAGGAGATGAGACCCTGCTGGATGGACTGTGCACCCAAGGTAGGACCGACGACCTCTTCCTGCACGATGTGAGCAGGAGCAGGCATACGTCCTGACTTCAACGTGTTGGCCAGGTCCTTAGTATCCTCAATGGTGAAGTTACCGGAGATAGAGCTCTGTCCGCCGTCGATCTCACCGTTGACACGAGGAGCGGAATAGACGACACCGTCGAGCACGATGGCGATAGCCTTGCCCACATTAGCCTTGGTGAGCTCAGCCCAGCGGCGTGCACCGTCAGAGTTCATGGTCATGCTGACCTCAGGCTGACCGGTGATATTGTTGAACTGGTCGGAAGCGTCGGTCACGACATCACCTTCCAGTGGAGCGCGTCCATTGGTCGTGGTGACCTTCAGGGCGTGGAGCTCGAAGATGTTCTTGGCGCCTACGTCAGCAGGCTTAGCACTCCAGAGCAGTTTCAGATCAGAGGGAAGTACCTGCTTAGCCACAGCGCCGTAGATGATGCGGTTGATGGCAGCGGTATCGCGAACGCTGGCATAGCCGACAACGCTCAGACCCTGGTTGGTAGTCTGCAGCATGGCGAGCAGCGGATGGAGCTTCTTAGCCTCGGCGAGCTGAGCGTCGGGAGTGGTCTGCACGCTGGTCTTCTTGGCGTTGTTGAGTTTGAACTTAGGCTTAGCCTGTGTGGTAGCGGGTTTCTTGGCCACGGCTTTCTTGGTGTTGTCGCTCTTTTCAGCCTTGGCAGTGTCGCTCTCGTTGCCACCATTGGCCAGACGGCTGTCGAGCTGCTGGAGGTAAGGAGCGATCTCCTGAGCGTTGTAGGTCTCCCAGAACTCCAGGTTGGCGCTACCCTGCAACAGTTTGCGCATACGCTCGGGCTCGCGGATACCAGGCATCTCAACCATGATGCGACCCTCAGCGCCCTGCACTTTCTGGATGTTGGGCTGTACGACACCGAACTGGTCGATACGTGTTCTGACGACATTGAAGGAGTTGTCGATGGCAGAGTTGACCTCTTCGCGGATGACTTTCTCCACGTCGGCATCGGAGCTGGTCGGTGAGACCTTGCCCTGAAGTTCCTGTGTAGCGAAGACCTCAGCGAGGTGATGACCGGGAGCATTCTTGTGATAAGCGTCGATGAAGAGGCTGACGAAGTCGCCCTGTGTACGCTCCTGCTCGGCACGTGCGTCTCTCATGGACTTGACAAAAGCCATGTCGGTCTTGTGGTCGGCGAGGTTCTCAACGACATCAGGCACGCTGACCTCAAGGATAACGTTCATACCGCCTTTCAAGTCCAGACCGAGGCCGATCTGTGTCTCAAGGCATTTCTGGTAGCTGTAGACGCCCAGATACTTCACAGAATCCTTGTAATCCTGCTGGGCGATGGGATCCTTCAACTTGGCAGCCTGCTCGTCGTAGTAATGCGTGGCGATAGGGAATGACAAGTAGAAGATGCAGACGAGCGTCAGGAGGACGCCGGTTGCAATGACAATTCCTTTGTTTTGCATTTTGTTAGTTTATTATTTATTTTTCTCTTTTTGTTTTTTCGTTGAGCGTGTTCTGCGATTGTTTTCGCATATAAGATGTGCAAAGATAGCTATTTTTTCACGCTTTAGAAAATTTTAGCGAATGTTTTTAGCGCTTGTTGCTCATTTTCAGCCAACAAGCGATGGGATAATGGTCTGAAGCCTTAATGGAGCGGTCGATATGACAGTCGTAGGGTGTGAAGTCGTCGGTGCAGAGGATGTTGTCAATGCGCACGAAAAATCCGTTGACATGGTAGCTGATGCCGGGTCCGTTGCCCGTGGCGACATAGCAGTCGGTAAGGCCTTTGGCGATGGTGCGGTGGACGTATGACACGGGGCTGTCGTTGAAGTCGCCGCAGACGATGATCGGTGTGCCGCGGTGATAAGCGATAAAGCGTGCCACAGCCTCGGCTTGCGGGGCTCGCTTCTTTGTGGCTGTTCCGAGTTGCTTAATGAGCATTTTCGAGACATGACGTGCCGTGTCGGAGGGCAGCTCGCCCTTGACCATGAGTTTGAAGTCGCTTTTCTCTTCGAGGCTGAGGCCGGTGCTCTCCAAATGGTTGTTGACGACGATGACAGTGCGTCCTTGTATCTGCACGCGAAAAGCTGCGCTCACGTTGCCCCGGGACTCAAACGGTATGCGTTCCTTGCCATGGATGGGAAACTTACTAAACATCGCTACGACATCGCCACCATGCGTGATCGTGTCGCGGAAGGGATAGTCGCTCTGCATCACAGAGTCGACATATTGCGCGCCAAGGACGTTGATGTTGGCCTCTTGCAGGCACACGATGTCGGCTTTCTGCGCTTTGATATATTCCAAAACTGGGTTAGGATGACTGGCATCGCCGAACTGCCATACGTTGTACGACAGCACTTTGAAACTGCCGGCCGGCGCGCTCTGCGGGATATTGACCGGGCAGTACTGCCTCACGGGAACATAGCCGATGAGGAAGCCGACGATGGGGATGAGCATGCCGCGCGACTTAATGAGCACCCAAAAGACCAGGAAACCAAGGTTGATGACGATGAGCAAGGGCAACAGCAAGCCTATATTGCTGAGCATAGGAAAGGTTTCGGGACGCAGCCATCCCGAATATCCTGTCATCAGCAATATGGCGATCGTGGCAATATTGACCCCGGCGATGATCTGAAGCGTGACCTGCTTGATCTTCCTCATCACTTCTTGCTTTGATCGAAGAGCTTTTGCTTTTCTTCGTGGGAGAGGCTGTCGTATCCGCTCTTGCGTATCTTGTCGAGGATGCGGTCCACCTCTTCCTGGTTGGCTCTCTTGTTGGCGTTGTAGTCCCAGTCGGGATTTCCGCTGCGCTCAGTATGGCTGTGATGCTGTGAGCGTTGGTCCCATTTCGCTTTGAGATTGGTGAAGAACTGTGTGTTGCCGGCGTGGTAGGACTGTCCGGGATGCTTTCTCCAATAGCGGATGAGGAAATATCCGAAGATCATGCCACCGAGATGGGCCAGATGTGCCACGTTGCTGCCGGGCATGGAAAGGGCTGAGAAGAACTCGATGGCAATGGAGCCGAGCACCATCCACTTGGCCTTGATGGGGATGGGAATGGGGATGATGAACATCTTCTCGTCGGGAAACATCATACCGAAGGCGAGCAGCAGGGCATAGATGCCGCCCGAGGCACCCACAGTGGTCAGTTCGTTGAGCTTGGGCAGTTGGTGCATGACCCCTATCGAGTCTCCCAGACTGAGTGCCTGCTGTCCGTCGAGCATGAAATAGACCCAGAAAAACTGTGCGATCTCTTGCATCACACCAGCACCGACACCGCAGAAAATGTAATAAAAAAGAAACTTCTTTCCACCCCACACTTGTTCGACGACAGCGCCGAACATCCATAGCATGAACATGTTGAGGATGATATGCTCCCATCCACCATGCATGAACATGTAGGTGACGAGCTGGTAGACCTGGAAATTGGAGGCCATGAAGAAGTGCAAGCCAAAGAGGTCATTGAGGTCAACGCCAGTGACAGGCAGAAGCAGCTTCATGGCAAGGAATGCCAGGATATTGATGATAAGCAGATTCTTTGTAACTGTTGGTATTCTGAACATGATACGGCGATTTCGTTGTTGTTATATGTAAATGCGTGAAAACTGCTGCAAAATTACGAAAAAACTCTCTGATACAGCCATAAACACAGCGAATAAGGGCCTTTTTTCAAGCTCCATCTCATTTTTTTTGTTTTTTTGTTTGTTTTATGAAAGGAATGCCCTATATTTGTCAGCGTATTTGTTTCATGCAGACAAAATAATCACCAAATAAAATAAAATTATGAACAAGTCAGAATTAGTAAGAAAGGTAGCAGAGGGCGCAGGCCTGAACGCTGAGAGTGCAAAAAAGGCATTGGACGCCACAATCGCAGCCGTGAAAGAAGCATTGGTTGCTGGTGACAAAGTACAGCTGGTTGGCTTCGGTACTTTCGCCGTGAAGGAGCGCCCGGCTCGTCAGGGTGTCAACCCCGCAACTGGTGAGAAGATCCAGATTGCTGCCAAGAAGGTCGTGAAGTTCAACGCTGGATCTGAATTCGAGGAGTCTGTGAACAAATAATGTAAACAATTATTGTCACGATATGAAAAGGCGTGCCTTGCGGGGTGCGCTTTTTTTCTGCCCTTTCATCATGGTTTTTAGGGAGTGTGTCTCAGGCGGTCTCGTCCTACCAACTTTTTGACAAAACACATGCTGCGCAGGCGCGCATTCCAGAGAAACTTTTGTGGAGAAATGGAGAAAAAAGAAGGGGATGAAGCACAAATTTGGGATGGATGAGTAAGACAACAGTTGTTTTATCATGAGAAACAACCGAGATGACCGGGTGAAACAACTGAGATGACAACAAGAAAACGGTACTTTTGCGGTCATTTCATATAAAAATGGCTGCGCAAAAGTACCGTTATTAAGTTATAATCATGTCTTTTTGGTTATAACTTCCTGATTATTTCTCGCTGAAGATAACTTGTACGAGGGTTTGTCCGACAGCCTTCAACGTGTTTTTGTCGATATGCTCCATGTCGTCGGCAAGCGTGTGCCACGTAGGTCCGAAGGAGCTCTGCTGGCAGTTGGGGTAGTAAGGAATGATGTCGATACACGGAATCTTTGCCGTTTGGTTGACGGGAATATGGTCGTCAGTGATCATGCCGCCGTCGCTCTTGGGGAAGAAACTGCCAAAGCCGGCCTGACGGGCAGCGCGCCACACCTTCTTCACGATTTCGGGCGCATACTGTTTCGACATGCCTTCCTGATAGAACTGGGCGCCCTGTCCGCCGACCATATCCAGCAGGATGGCGTAGCGGGGAGCGTAGCCTTGCGGCAGGTTGGCGGAGAAATATTGCGCGCCGAGTGCCCAAGAGCTACCGTCGTCTTGCCGGTCGCTCCACTGTGGCGTGCCCCAGTCTTCGGCATCGAAGCACACGAAGTCCACGCCAAGGTTTTGCGGCAGTTTGGCTGCAACGCTCTTTTGGGCGAGCAGTCGTGCCAGTTCCAGCATCACCGCCACGCCGCTGGCAGCGTCGTTGGCCGCCAGGATGGGCTTGTGCCAGTTGGTGGAGTCGGGATCGTTGTCGGCCCAGGGACGTGAATCCCAGTGAGCGCAGAGCATGATACGCGTGGTGGCATTGGGGTTGTAGCTGGCCATGATGTTCATGCTGTGGAGGATCGTGCCGTCGTAACCTTTGAGATCGGCATTCTGTCGCGTCACCTTGCAGCCGAGGCGCTCAAACTGTGCCACGATCCACTCGCCGCAGGCATCGTGGCCCTTGGAGTTCATGTCGCGTGGTCCAAAGTCGCATTGCGCCTTGGTGTAGGCGTAGGCAGAGTCCGCGTTGAAGGCCGGTCCCACGGGTGCTACCTTTTCTGTTTCTTCTGTATCCTCGGTGTCATCGACCGATGCCGTCTTTGCCGGCCAAAAGGCCACTGCCAGGGCAGCGACCACACATAAGCAGCTTGTCACGATAAGGATGGTTCTTTTCTTTCGAGTCATCGTTGTTTACGATTCTACAAATATATTTTATTGGTTGCGGACGGCCTGCACCTGAGCCATGACGCGCAGCCAGTTGCCGCCCCAAATCTTCACGATGTCACGCTCGCTGTATCTGCGGCGGAGCAACTGCATGGTGAAGTTGATCAGTTCCGACGCGTCGGCGCATCCGCGCACGGTGCCGTCGCCGTCGAAGTCAGTGCCAATGCCCACATGATCAATGCCCATGATGTCGATGGCATGTTCGAGATGTTCGATCGCATCAAGCACAGTGGCCTCGCCGTCCTTGCGCAGGAAGCCATGGTAGAGCGTGATATGAGCCACACCGCCTTTGCGGGCGAGGGCACGCAGCTGGTCGTCGGTGAGGTTGCGGGGCACGTCGCAGAGTGCGCGCGAATTGCTGTGGGAGCAGACGATCGGCGTGCGACTGATGTCAAGGGCGTCGTAGAACGACTTCTCGGCAGCGTGGCTGAGGTCGACCATGATGCCTTCGTCGTTCATAGCCTGGATGACTTTCTCGCCAAACTGCGACACACCGTTGTGGGTGTTGCAGCCGCGGGCCGAGTCGCAGATGTCGTTGTCGCCGTTGTGGCAAAGCGTGATGTAGACCACGCCGCGCTGGGCGAAGTGGCGCACATTGGCGACATCGTGGTTGAGAGCCAGTCCGTTCTCAATGCCAAACATGATGCTCTTGCGTCCCTGCCGCTTGTCCTCGTAGAGATCGGCAGGTGTGCGGGCCACGCTGATATACTGACTTTGCTCGTCGACGATGCGCTCGAGCTTGTCGAAGATCAGGTCGGCGTAGGCCATCGGCGACAACTGGCTGTTGATGCCCTGCATGTCGGGATTGTGCTTGAGAATGCCCGCGATGTCGACAGTCTGCGAGAATTGCTGTCCGAGCTTGGGCTGGGGCAGATAAGCCACCATGATGACGGCATCCTGACGGCCGTCGGTCATCTTGTGCAAATCGTAGAGAATGCGCGGGTCGCGCTGGTCGAAACGCACGCCCTGGGGGAAGAACATCGGTGTGTCGCAATGGGTGTCGAGCGTCAGGATGCGCTCGTGGAGCTCTTTGGTCTGGTGGAACAGCTCAGCCTCTCTGACGAGCCATTGGAAGACGGGCTGCCCTTCCTCGCCGAGCCACTCGGGATGCCACTGCACGCCCATGATGCCTTTGAACTCTGTGCTCTCTATGGCCTCGATGACACCATCAGGCGCTTTTGCTGTCACGCGGAACTTCTCGCCCGGATCTCCTACCGCCTGGTGGTGGAAGGAGTTGACATAGATGCGCCCGCTGCCATAGAGATTGGCGAGCACGGAGCCTTCGGCGAGCTCCACCGAATGGGTCGGCTCCTCGCGGTCAGCGTCCTGCGAATGCTTCACGGGACTGCTCATGCGGTCGGTATTGGTCAGGGCGATGTCCTGCCGAACTTTTCCTCCGAGCGCCATGGCCAGCGTCTGTATGCCGCGGCAAATGCCGAGCATAGGTATCTGACGGTTGTAGGCCAGCCGGGTAAGCATGAGTTCGGCGCGGTCGCGCTGCGCGTTGATATGGTGGAGTTGCGGTGCCGGTTCCTCACCGCACCACAATGGGTTGAAGTCAGCGCCACCGGTGAGCAGCAGTCCGTCGAGATGCTCGAGTGTGTTGACAAGTGTGTCGTTGTCGTCAACAGGTGGGATGAGTACCGGCGTACCACCGGCTTTGACCACCTGCATATAGTATCTGTCCCGAATCGTGGCGTCGCCGTCACTGAAATTGGTCGTCAGACCGATGAGCGGCTTCTGCTTCGCTTCGGGGAAGGAGGCGTAGACCTCGTTGAGGTTTTGCGCCAAAGAAAAGCTTTTGAATTTCATTCGACCTAATATCGCCATGGCAGAGCTCGTCTGTGGGGGCTCTGCGCATAGGCAAATCAGAAACGTTGGTTGCTAATTAGTCATGGTTGACTGGCATCTCGCGCTTGATGCTCTGCTCAAGGGAGATGAGCGTCTCGGTAGAGACAACGCCGGGGATGGTCTGCAACTTGTTGTTGAGCAGATCCATGAGCTCCTCATTGTCGCGTGCGTAGGCTTTGATGAGCATGGTGTAGGGGCCTGTGGTGAAGTGGCACTCCACGATCTCGGGGATGTTGACGAGGCGCTTGACCACGTCCTTGTACATCGATCCACGCTCCAGATTCAGTCCCACGTAGGTGCAGGTGCTGTATCCCAGGCTCTTGGGATTGATGTCGAATCCGCTTCCGAGGATCACTCCGTTGTCAATGAGGCGCTGTACACGCTGGTGAATGGCGGCACGCGAGACACCGCACTCGGCTGCTACGTCCTTGAAAGGAATACGTGCATTCTTTGAGAGGATAGAAAGGATTTTCTTATCCAAGTTGTCGATTTTGTCCATCTGCATAGGTAATTGTATTTGTCTAACTTGTTTCCAATAAGCAAAAGTAGGTAATTAAAACGAGATAAACAACAAAATGCACGAATATTTTGCAATATTCGTGCATTTAGTAATGGGTGTGAATCTTTTTAGCTTGCGATTACACCTTATTATATAGCTGTTTGTATAGAAACAGCATATTATTTCCGTCTTCTCTTGATTGCCTTTTTAGCAGGTGCACTCTTGGCCGGAGTCGCTTTCTTGGCACTGTCGGCTTTAGTGTCGTTGGCTTTGGGCTGCTCGATATTCACCAGTTCTATGGTGAAGATCAGGGTAGAGTAGGGCTTGATCTGTCCGGCTTCTCTCTCGCCGTAAGCGAGGTTCTGTGGGATATACACTTCCCACTTGCTGCCTACAGGCATGTTGGTCAGTGCCTCAGTCCAGCCTTTGATGACCTGGTCGCAACGGAAGCTGTCGGTGGCTTTACCGCCATGCTTCTCGGTAGCGTCGAAGACTTTACCATCGATGGTCTTGCCTTCGTACTTCACCTCTACGGTCTGGTCGGCTGTCGGCTTGGCGCCGTTACCGGCCTTGAGCACCTTATATTGCAGTCCGTCTGGCAAAACGACTACACCCGGCTTCGTTGCGTTGTCGGCGAGCCACTTCTCGTTCTCGGCTTTCCAAGCAGCGTTCTTGGCGTTGCGGACAGCCTCGGCTTTCTGCTCGAAATACTTAGAAGCTGTTGCCTCCTTATATATAGTGGTGTCACCCTTGACGCCAGCGAGGAAGCCCTCATAGAAGAGTTTGCTCTGCAAAGAGTCTTTGGTGTCCTTGAACTCACGTCCCATACCCGGGAGAATGCTCCCAGAGGCCTGCTCGGCGATGGTTGTTCCGGCTTGGTAAGCAACGTAGGCGGGGTCTTTGGCCTTGGCGACAGCCTCACGGAAACCGCGTACAAACTCGTTGATATACGCTGTGTCGACATGCATGCGCTGTTGCAGGTAAGGCATCAGACCACGTGTGGCAGCGTAGCCGGCGGCGTAGCTGATGGAGTCGGCAGAGGAGGTGAGCTTCACGGGCGCGCAGCAAGCTTCGGTGCAGGCCTCGGCCTTCTTGTCTTTTTTCTTGTTTTTCTTGTTGTTGCCAGCCTGAGCGGGGAGGATGGCAAGAGCTGAGACGATCAGCGTGGCTATGGTTAGAATCTTTTTCATTGTTGTGTATTGGTTTTAAAAATCCCCCTTCTGACTGTCTCCTTGGGGAGTGCAGCCTGGAGGGGGTGAATGTATTGTCGTGACAGGAACGGCGGGATGATTACTTGCCGCCTACCTTGATCAACTCAATCTTGAAGATGAGAGTAGAGAAAGGCTTGATCTGTCCGGCCTCACGAGCGCCGTAGGCTAAGCTCTGAGGAATGTAGACCTCCCAGACAGAGCCTGCGGGCATACGGGTCAGCGCCTGTGTCCAGCCGGGGATGAACTGCTTGGGCTGGATGGTGACAGGGCCTTGACCGTTGGTGTAGGAGCTTTCGAAGATCTTGCCGTCGATGGTGCGGCCTTCGTAGTTGACCGTCACGGTAGTGGTGTCTGTCGGGATAGCGCCGTGTCCTTCCTTGATGACCTTGTACTGCAGGCCGGAGGGCAGAGTGACAACTCCCGGTTTCTTCTTGTTGGCAGCGAGGAACTTTTCACCGGCAACCTTGTTGGCACCGTATTCCTTCATCATGGTCTTGCTCTTGATGATCTCCATCTTGGTCTGAGCCACCTGGTTAGCCATCTCCGGAGTCATGAGGCCTTTCTTGCCTGTGGCGCCCGTGACGAAACCAGCGAGGAGGTTCTTCAGCGAGATGGTCTTGGTGGAGTCGTTACCATAGACTTCGTGGTTGACGCCCTTGACGAGCTGTGTGGCGATCTGCTGACCGATCTGCAGACCCATGATATAGGCGGCGCGCTTCTTGTCGTCGCCGGCGTTGGCACCTTCGTTGATACCTTTCACAAACTCATCCATGTAGGTTGTGTCGATAACCTGACCCTGCTGGATGGCCTGACGCACGTACTGCGACTGTGCGAGACCGATGGCGTAGCTCAGAGAGTCGACGTCGGTCTTGAGGTTGGCTTTGGGAGTGGAATTGCCGCAAGCGGAGAATGTGGCAGCGGCGATGGCTAAAGCAGCCAATACTTTCAAACTTTTCATTAGTTGATGTTTTATTCTGTATCTTTGTTATTTCACTTTGATGAGCTCGACTTACTTCACTTTGATGAGCTCAACGTCGAAGATCAGTGTTGCATAAGGCGGAATGGCCTGACCGGCACCGTTGGCTCCGTAGCCGAGTGTGTAAGGGATATAGAAGCGGTACTTGGCACCCTCCTGCATGAGCTGCAAGCCTTCTGTCCAGCCCTTGATGACCTGGTTGAGGGGGAAAGTAGCTGTCTCGCCACGACGATAGCTGCTGTCGAAGACCTGACCGTTGATGAGCGTACCCTCGTAGTGGCACTCCACCTGGTCGGTAGCCTTAGGCTTTTTGCCGTCGCCCTCGCGCAGCACTTCATACTGTAATCCGCTGGGCAGGGTGACCACGCCCGGCTTTTTGGCGTTCTCCTCAAGGAACTTCTGTCCCTCGGCCTGTGCGGCCTTGGCCTGCTCTTCCTCTTTCTGCTGGAAGAAAGCCTGCACGGCAGTCTGAGCGTCCATGTCGCTCATGGCAGCTTCTCCGGCAAAGATGTCGCGGATGGCCTTTGCAAAATCGTCGATATTCAGTTCGGTTGCGTTCATCTGCTGGAGCTGATGACCAATGCTCATGCCCAGCGCGTAACTTGTCTTGTCCATTTCTATTGTTTGAAGCTAATTATAAATAATATGCAAAGATACTATTTTTAATTGTGAACAAGCGGCATATTGCGAAAAAAATATTATTTTTGTGGTATAATAACAGTTCTAAAGGCAATAAGAAGATGAAGAAGAAAATTGTTTTCCTTACTGGTGCCGGTATGTCGGTAGAGAGTGGTTTTAAGACGTTCCGTGGTAATGACGGACTGTGGGAGAACTATCCGGTAGAGCAGGTAGCCTCGCACGAAGGGTGGGAGGCTGATCCCACATTGGTGACAAACTTCTATAACATGCTGCGCCGGAAGCTTTGGCAGGCTGAGCCCAACGAGGGACACCGGCTTGTCGCTGCCTTGGAGAGGGACTACGATGTCAGCGTCTTGACACAAAACGTGGACAATCTTCATGAGAAGGCAGGCTCCACGCATGTCATCCACCTGCACGGCGAGTTGACCAAAGTGTGCTCGAGTATCGATCCCTACGACGAACGCTATATCCAGCAACTCACGCCCGAGCACAGCGACGTGGCGCCCGGTACCAAGGCCGGCGACGGTTCGCTGCTCCGTCCGTTCATCGTTTTCTTTGGCGAAAGCGTGCCGATGCTTGAACCAGCAGCGCGCGAGGCGATGAAAGCCGACATCTTTGTCATCATCGGCACATCGCTCAATGTCTATCCTGCTGCCGGACTCGTGCAGTACGCGCCACAGGGATGTCCGGTCTATCTGATCGATCCCGATCCGGTGTTCAATGCGCCTAATGGTAAGTTCACGCACATTCAGAAAGGTGCGTCAGAGGGAATGAAGGAGCTCTGCGAGAAGCTGGGTTTCAAGAAATAAGGAAGCTATACTTCAAGAAAGATGGTTGCCAAAGAGAGAAAAAAGAGGGAAAAGCCTATCGGTAAATAGGCTTTTCCCCGCGGGCGCGATGCCGGAAAAGGGCTATCTTTGTGATGTTTATCACATAGACCGCCTTTAGGTTGGTCAGTATCAATCGTATTGTAATATGGAAAAGATGAAAAAGATTCTGTTTCTGGCCTTTGCCGTGTTGCTGACGCTGCCTGCCGCAGCACAATATTATCCCGACGGGCGTCCTATTCCGCCCAGTAAGCGTGCTGAGTATTACCGTCAGCATGGGCGCTACAATGATGGCCGTACGGTCTACGGCTATGGCAACAATGTCTACTATGGCTTCCGCCTGGGCATGGCGGTGGCTACGGTCAACTCCGATGCTGCCGTACTTGATGGTAGCGACGCGCGCACGGGACTGGACGTGGGTGCCGTGGTCGGTACACAGCTCACCAACTCGGCCCCGCTGTTCTTTGAGACCGGCCTCTCTTATGTGGAGAAAGGCGGTAAAGGCAACTACGACGGCAATAAGTTTACCTACCGTTTGGAATATCTTGAACTGCCGCTGTTGCTGAAATATAAATACCAGGCTACGCCCGACATCTCGGTGGAGCCGTTTGCCGGCGGCTATCTGGCTGTAGGTGTAGGTGGCAAGATCAAGGACTATGGTCACCGCGAGGCTTACTCCAGTTTCAGTGACGATCAGGCGAGCTTCAAGCGTTTTGACGGTGGTCTGCGCCTTGGCTGTGGCGTGAGTTTCCAAATGCTCTACCTCGGCGTGAGCTATGATATCGGTTTGGCAAACATTGGTCACTACGATTTCGAGGACACCCGCACGGGTTGCTTCAACCTCAATGTCGGCGTGACGTTCTGACGTGATAGTAAGTAAACAACAGTAACTAAGAGAAGAAATTTAGCAAGATTTTCAACGCTTGTTTTTACTGCCTTACAAATGATGGTTCGCTGCGTAGATTTTAATCATTCCCTGCGTAGCGAACGATCTTTTTCTATAGCGTTACAACATTGGGAACATAGCTTTGACCCCGCAAGAACATAGCTTCGACCCCACAAGAATGCAGCTTCAAACCCACTCAATCAAGGGCAACAGGATCATCGAGGTCAACCACCGTCTTGCCAAATACAGAAAGCAGGATGCACCATAAAACTTAATTATGATACACCCTCTGTTTTCTGATGATTACCAAAGCTTGATCATCACTTTAAATTTTCCAGCCACCTTCTCCCATAGGTGGGTTTTCTTGCGGATGAAATGCAGGCTGATGAGTGTGCTGACCGCGCAGAGAGCAATGCCCGACGGCCAGTAGACAATCGGACGGTCGACAAATGTAACGGTGTAAGCCAGAAGACCGATTGGCAACTGGGCCGCGACATACCCGATGACGCTGGGAGAGAGATGGAAGCCATACCTTGACTTGGAGAAGGGGAGGATGAAGGCGAGATAGACAAAAGTCGTCAGCGTGACGCCAACACCGGCGCCGACAAGTCCGAAATGGCTATAGCCCACGATGACGAGGCCGACAAAGAGAACGGCATAGACGGCTTGGATGAGAAGATAGGACAGCGAGTCGCCACGAGCAAGGGTGATATATTCTATCGGAACTTCCACGGCGCGGAAATACATCGCCAGGACCACGACCTGCGCCATGCCGAGTACCGGCAGGAACTTACCGCTGTAGAGGAGTGGGACGATGATGGGCAGAAAGATGATAAAGGCCACGAGGAGAGGCGAGACCAGCAGGAAAATCATCTCGATCTGACGGTTGACAGTGGTGTTGAAGGTCACGTCTAAGTCTTTGATGCCCGACAGCCGGGGGAAATAGTCGGTATCCATGGCTGAGAAAACCATGCCCACGTAAGTCAAGGTCATCATGATGCCGGCATTGTAGAGGCCTACGATGTCCAGTCCGGCGATATTATTGAGGTAACTGCGAATGAAGAAGTCGGTACCGGAGGTGAATAGTCCGGCGACGACAAAGGCTGTTCCGAGCTTGATCATCCCCAGTCCGTCGTGGAAGAGAGCCTTGGAGAAATGCAGGCGAAGGGGATAGAGATGGTAAGAAACATGTATGGTAAGCAGAAACTGGATAAGGGCCATGAGCACCAATGAGGGTACTATGCCTTTCATTCCCCAGAAATAATAGATGGGAACCGAGACGATGAGCGCGCCCACAATGTTGTAGAAGGTCACCATAGCCAAGCGGCGCAGTACGCGTACGGCTTTGATGATGGCAGTCTCGCCAAGGGTGAGGATCGAGAGCCCCACGATGGGAGAGAGACAGATGAAGTGGAGGGTGTGGCCATTCCAGGAGAAGGTGAACCAACTGAGAAACGGGCTGAGCACAATGCAGATCACGGTGCCCAACAATGCCAGTACGGCGCTCCAATAGCGCACAACGTTGACCGCCCGCGATATGCGTTCTGTGTCACCTTGTTCGTAGGCCTTTGAGATCTCCTGCACGGCGCTGAGGCCGATGCCGAAGCTGGAGAGGTCGGCAACCAGACTTACCGTGGAATTGAACAACGAGACAAGTCCCATACCGCCTGGACCAAGGATGAGCGCAACCAGCTTGTTGCGCACCAGTGCTACGCCAATACTTAATGCCTGCACACCACCAAAGAGGCCGATGTACTTAAGGATATGGGAATAACTGTCGAAACGTTCTTTCTTTGACATAGCCCTATTAAAACGTTCACGACTCCTTATTATTATATAAGGCGTGTCAATTTTGGCTGGTATCAATCCTCTTGCGTGAAGAGAATGTTAACCTCTTGGCGGTTAATTTTGCTTTTCAACGGAAGCAATGTCATTACAACGGTACATCTTTTCGCTGAGATTTCTTGATAAAGCCCGCCTAAGAACGACTAAAGTTTTGTATATCAGCGGAATTATTCGTAACTTTGCAGTCTTATTATATACGCATATACAGAATGAGCAAGAAACTCTATATCGAGACCTATGGCTGCCAGATGAATGTAGCCGACTCCGAAGTCGTTGCCTCCGTCATGCAGATGGCCGGTTACGAACCCACTGACAATGAAGAAGATGCCGACGCGGTGTTTCTCAACACCTGCTCGGTGCGCGAGAATGCCGAGAACAAGATCTATCATCGTCTTGACACGCTTTTCGCTCAGCAGCGCCGTCACGCCCACGACAATCCCGAAGCCCGGTATCCCAAGCCGATCCTCGGCGTGCTGGGCTGTATGGCCGAGCGCGTGAAGAACGACTTGATCGAGAACCATCACGCCAATCTCGTGTGTGGTCCAGACAGCTATCTCCATTTGCCCGAGATGGTGGCAGCCGTAGAGGTTGGTCAGCCTGCCGTGGACGTGCAGCTCTCCACCACCGAGACCTATCGCGATGTTATGCCTCTGCGTGTGGGTCCGGCCCATGTGAGTGGCTTTGTGAGCATCATGCGCGGTTGCAACAACTTCTGCCACTATTGTATCGTACCCTATACCCGTGGCCGTGAGCGTTCGCGCGACGTGGAGAGCATCTTGCGTGAGGTACGTGACCTCCACGATAAAGGATTCAAGGAAGTCACCCTTCTGGGACAGAACGTCAACAGCTATGGACTGCTGCCCAACGGCCAGCGACCCGACAACGGCATCATCATCAACGAGGCCGACGGCACCGAGCTCCACGTATGTTCCTTTGCCGAACTCCTGCGGCGCGTGGCCGAGAGCGTACCCGACATGCGTGTGCGCTTCACCACGTCCAATCCTGAGGATATGACCGAGGACATCCTGCACGCCATCGCCGATGAGCCCAACCTCTGCAACCATATTCATTTCCCCGCACAGAGTGGCAGCGACAAGGTGTTGCACTTGATGAACCGTAAGTACACGCGCCAGCAATATCTCGACAAGGTGGCTGCCATCCGCCGTATCATTCCTGACTGTGGACTGACGACAGACATCTTTGTGGGTTATCACGACGAGAGCGAGGAGGACTTCCAAGAGACGATGAGCCTCGTGCGTGAAGTTGGTTTTGACGCCGCCTTCATGTTTAAATACAGCGAGCGTCCCGGCACCTACGCTGCCAAGCACCTGCCCGACAACGTGCCCGAGGAAGAGAAGATCCGACGTCTCAATGAGCTCATCCGCTTGCAAACCGAGATCTCGGCCGAGCGCAACAAGCTCGATGAGGGCAAGACCTTTGAGGTGCTCCTCGAGCGCTATGCCAAGCGTTCCCACGATCAGCTTATGGGCCGCACACCACAAAACAAGGCTGTCGTCATCGCGCGCGGCAACCACCATCCCGGCGAGCGCGTCATGGTGCGCATCACAGGCTCATCATCAGCCACACTCATGGGAGAAGTCGTCAACGAATAACAGTTGTAGGGTTGTCTGTCCATAGTTTTAGTAGCGTAAACATGGTAAGGACCAAGAAGCAAAATATTGTTTATGAAAGAATTCCTGCAAGTATTGCGGCGCTTCGTTCCGCCCTATAAGAAGTATCTGGTGCTGAGCATCGTGTTCAATATCCTTTCCGCGATATTGAACATCTTCTCGTTTATGACGCTCATCCCCATCTTGCAAATCCTGTTCAAGACATCGGATGTCAAGCAGGTCACGAGCCTTATCGGCTGGGACAGTGTGCACTCGGTTGGTGAGCTCACCAACATGCTCACCAACAACGCCTATTATTATATAGAGCGCTTCATTGCTGAGTATGGTTCTGCCAATACGTTGCTGGCCATCGGCTTGCTGCTTGCGTTCATGACGGCTTTGAAGACAGGAGCCTACTTCCTTTCCTCGGCTACCGTCATCCCCATCCGTACGGGTGTGGTGCGCGACATCCGTAACCAACTCTACCGCAAGATCACCTCTCTGCACCTCGGCTTCTTCTCTGAGGAGCGCAAGGGCGACATCATCGCCCGCATGAGTGGTGACGTGCAGGAGATCGAGAACAGCATCATGGCCAGCCTTGACATGCTGTTTAAAAATCCTATTTTGATCATTGCCTATTTCACGGCACTGCTTGTCGTGTCGTGGCAGCTCACGCTGTTTACCATTGTCTTTGTTCCGATCTTTGGCTGGTTCATGGGCTTTGTCGGCCGTAAGCTCAAGGCGCGCAGCATGACGGCACAGGGACTGTGGAGCGACACGATGAGTCAGGTAGAAGAGACGTTGGGCGGGCTGCGCATCATCAAAGCCTTCTGCGCTGAGGAGAAGATGAACCAACGCTTTGACCGCATCAACAGCAGCTACCGCGACGACATCATGCGCGTGAATATCCGACAACAGCTTGCTCACCCGATGAGCGAGTTTCTTGGTACGGTGATGATCATCATCGTGCTTTGGGTAGGCGGCATCCTCGTGCTCAACAACCATACGCTCAGCGGTCCCAAGTTTATCTACTATCTGGTGATGCTTTACTCGATTATTAATCCGCTGAAGGAGTTTTCCAAAGCCGGATATAACATCCCCAAAGGCCTTGCCTCCATGGAGCGCGTCGACAAGATTCTCAAGGCAGAGGTAGAGATCAAGGAAAGCAAGCATCCCGTACACATCCACAGCTTCGAGCATGACATCGAGTTCAGAAACGTAGGGTTTGCCTACAATCACGATGATAACGGAAACCAACACTGGGTGCTCCGACATATCAATCTGACCATTCCCAAAGGCAAGACCATCGCTTTGGTAGGCCAGAGTGGTGGTGGCAAGTCTACGCTGGTAGATCTCATTCCGCGCTATTACGATGTGCAGGAAGGCGAGGTGCTCATCGATGGCATCAATGTCAAGGATCTCGGTATCCACGATCTTCGTGAGCTTATCGGCAATGTCAACCAGGAGGCCATCCTCTTCAACGACACCTTTTATAATAATATCACGTTCGGCGTAGACAACGCCAGCAAGGAAGACGTTATCAGGGCGGCGAAGATCGCCAATGCCTATGACTTCATCATGGAGTCGGAGCATGGCTTCGACACCAACATCGGTGACCGTGGCGGCCGTCTGTCCGGTGGCCAACGGCAGCGTATCAGCATAGCGCGTGCCATATTGAAGAATCCTCCCATCCTCATCCTCGATGAGGCCACTTCCGCCCTCGACACCGAGAGCGAGCGTTTGGTGCAGGATGCGCTTTTCAAACTGATGAAGACACGTACCACCGTCGCCATTGCTCACCGTCTGTCAACCATCAAAAACGCCGATATGATCTACGTCATCCATGAGGGAGAGATCGTAGAGAGCGGTACCCATGACGAGCTTATGAAAAATGATGGTTATTATCATAAGCTTCACGACATGCAAAGTTGAAAAGTTATAAAATATAAGTTCTATGGTAAGATTTCACAATTCTAAGATAAGCTCATGCAGATGGATAGGTCCGTTTGTAGCCTTGTTACTGAATCTGCTGATAGCTTTGGGCATGTACTTCATCGCCCGAGTGGAATTTCTGTTGGAAAACTACAGCTACTTTTCAGAGGATCTGACGTTCAGCCATCTGTGCAGTCTGTTTGCCGGTTCTCTGCCTTTCGACAAGTCGGCCATAGCCTACACCAATTCTCTCTACATATTGATGATGCTCTTCCCCCTCTGGCTGAAGGAGACTCCTGTCTATCACAAGGTGTGCAAGTGGCTGTTCATCGTGGTAAATACGATAGCACTGGTCATCAACCTGTGCGACTCGGTCTATTTCCCCTATACCTTGCGCCGCACCACGACGAGCGTCTTCCATGAGTTCCGCAATGAGACCAACCTGGGAGATGTCTTCTGGGGAGAGCTGTTAGGTCACTGGTATCTGCTTCTGCTGGCCATCGCAGTCGTGTGGCTTGCCTGGAAGCTCTACGTCATGCCGCGAACCGATGCCAAGCAGTTGCTCACCGTGAAGCAGCGGTTGATATATACGGGTGTCTACACCGTGTTGCTGGTATTCACGGGCTATATGACCGTGGGAGCCTGCCGTGGTGGCTGGGCTTCGGGCATCCGTCCGATCACCATCAACAATGCCAACGAGTATGTAGACCGCCCCACCGA
This sequence comes from Hallella absiana, assembly GCF_025457485.1. NCBI lineage: Bacteria > Pseudomonadati > Bacteroidota > Bacteroidia > Bacteroidales > Prevotellaceae > Hallella > Hallella absiana. Next base: position 61,737 of record NZ_JAMXSP010000013.1, on the reverse strand, counting down.
GTGTGCTTTGGTGCTCAACACACCCTTCTCACTGATTCGTACGGTCAACAAAGACGTGTTTGAGGTGCCCAATTACTATACCAGTCTCGATGAGTCCGGCAAGGTCTTCACGCCGATTCACAATCGGCAAACCGTTAATGCACCGGACACGATGAAGCGCAAGAATGTGGTGGTGCTTATTGTTGAAAGTTTCGGCCGCGAGTATATCGGCGGACTCAACAAGATGTATTTTGGCGGAAAGTACAAGGGCTATACGCCCAATGTCGACAAGCTCATCGAGAAGAGTGCCGTGTGGTATTACTCTTTCTGCAACGGTCGCAAGAGCATCGACGGCATGCCTTCCGTGCTCTGTGGCATCCCGATGTTCAAGGAGCCCTTTGTGCTCACGCCATCATCGATGAACAGCTATACGAGCATGGCAGGTCTGCTCGACAAGGAGGGCTACACCACTTCTTTCTTCCATGGTGCCAACCGTGGTTCGATGGGTTTCCTGGCTTTCTCCAAGAAGGTGGGCTTCCAGCAATACTATGGCCGTCAGGACTTCGACCAGGACAGCCGTTTTGGCGGTGACAAGCAGTACGACGGTCACTGGGGCATTTGGGACGAGCCCTTCCTGCAATACTGGTGTGCCAAGCTCGGCACGATGAAGCAGCCCTTTATGTCGGCTTGCTTCACGGTGAGCTCGCATACGCCTTATGTCATTCCCGACAAATATAAAAAGGTGTATCCCGAGGAGGGCATTGTCATCCACAAGTGCATCCGCTATACCGATATGGCTATCGGCAAGTTCTTCCGTGAGGCCGAGAAGCAGCCGTGGTTCAAGAATACCATCTTTGTGCTGACCAGTGACCACACCAATCTCAGTGACCACCAGCAATACCAGACCGACATCGGCGGCTTCTGCTCACCGATCATTGTCTACGATCCTACGGCCAAGCTCGTCAAGCCCGGTATGCGCAATGCCATTGCCCAGCAGATCGACATCCTGCCGACGGTGCTCGGTGCTTTAGGCTATAACAAGCCCTTCCTCAGCTTTGGCTGCAACCTGCTCACCACGCCCGACGATGACACCTATGCCGTCAACTATCTCAACGGCATCTATCAGTATGTCAAGCACGGCTATACCATGCAGTTCGACGGCAACAAAGTCGTGGGCATGTATAAGCTCACCGATCTGCTGATGCAGCACAACCTCGTTGGTCGCGTGCCCCAACAGGCACAGATGGAGCGCGAGCTCAAGGCGATCATCTATCAGTATATGTATCGTATGGTCCATGACAGACTGCACCCATGAAAAAGTTCTTTAGCTATATTGCTTACCTCATCGTGGCGGGACTATGGTATCTGCTGTCGCTGCTGCCTTTCTGCGTGCTGTATGTGTTCTCCGACCTGCTCTATCTCCTTGCGGGGCGGTTGGTGCATTACCGTCACCGAGTGATTTGGAAGAATCTCCGCGAAAGTTTTCCCGAGAAAAGCGAGCGGGAGTTGCGGCAGATGGAGCATGCCTTCTACCGTCAGTTCTGCGACTATCTGATGGAAACCATTAAGATGATGACCATCAGCAAGAAGGAGCTGAAGCGACGCATGCACATTTCGGCACCCGAAAGTTTCTGGCAGTGTCTGGACAACAATCAGAGCATTGCCGTCTATCTCGGTCATCTCTTCAACTGGGAATACATGACTTCGCTGCCCTTATGGGTGGCCGATGACGTACAGTGCTGCGAGATCTACCATCCCTTGGAGAACGCTTATTTCGACAGTCTCTTCCTTCGTGCGCGTGAACGTCAACATGCGCTGTGCATCCCGATGATGGAGTCCTTGCGTCGTATCATTGGCTTCGGCAAAACCCACCGCGCTATCGTCGTGGGCTATATTGCTGACCAAGTGCCTTTCTGGAACAATATCCATCACTGGGTGGACTTCCTGCATCACGACACGCCGGTGCTCACGGGTGCCGAGCGTATTGCCAAGCACACCAACGAAGCCTGCTTCTACGCTTACATGCGGCGGACGCGGCGCGGCTATTACACCTGCGAGATGAAGCTCATCACGCTGGAGCCCAAGAAGAGCAAGGACTTTGAGATCACTGACGCTTACTTCCGGCTTTTGGAGGAAAACATTCGTGAGCAGCCCAGTCTTTATCTCTGGAGTCACAACCGATGGAAGCGTACACGCGAGGAATTTAATATCCGATACAATGCCGCCACGGGCAAGGTGGATCTGCGCGACCTTGATGTCATCAAGCGCGAGAAAGGAATCAACTGATACATCGCCGCTTTCAAACAATAAGACAGTCATTAACAGCCTATGATATTTGTCAGGGATAAAGGACGGATGTGTAACAACATCCTGCAATATGCTCATCTCTATGCATGGGGACGCGAGCACCACCGTGCCACGTTGTCCATGCGCTTCGCCTATAAATACCGCTATTTCCATATCTGCGACACGCCCCATCACAGTATGGTCTGGTATCTGATGGGCAAATACGGCGCGAAGCTCCATCTATTGCCCGTCGTCACCTTTCCCCTCCACGAAGGCGACACGACACAGCAGGAACAAGCGTTGCTCCGCCATCGCCATTGTGTGGCAGAGGGCTGGGGCGTCCGCTTCTACGATCTCTTTCTGAAATACAAGCAGGAGATCATCCGCCTCTTTGCTTTCCACGATGATGTCGAGGCTACGGTGGCCCTGCGCATGCGTGATGCGGAGGGCGCTGCTTCGTCGGGAACTGGCGCCGTGATACGTTTGGGCGTGCACATCCGTCGTGGAGATTATGCCACTTGGCAAGGCGGACGTTACCTCTACACCGACGAGCAATACCTGAACATCATCCGGCAGGCGATGGCCTTGAATGCCGACCGCCGCGTGATGGTCTATATCTGTGGCAATGATCCTCAGCTCAACAGGCAGCTGTATGTCGACGCATTAGGAGCGGAGAATGTTTGCTTCCCCGATGGCAATCCCGGTGAGGATCTCTGTCTGCTCTCGCATTGCGACGCGCTCATCGGTGCTCCCAGCACGTTTACCCTTGTCGCCTCGATGTATCATGACACGCCACTTTACTGGATTGAGGATCCCGACATCCTGCTTAGTCCACAAAGCTTCAGCTGTTTTGACGAACTCTTCAGAAGAATACATTGATCGGGGGGATTTTTTTCCGCTGACATGTCATAGGGATATGACGATAAAGACTATGAGTAAAGATATGAATGAAAAGGTAAGTATTATATCCGCAGTGTATCAGGTAAAGCCCTATCTGCCTCAATTTCTTGATTCCATCCTTGCGCAGTCGTTCCGGGACTGGAAGCTCTATTTGGTCGACGACGGCAGTACCGACGGCGGCTCTGCTGTCTGTGATGACTATGCACAGCGTGACCGGCGTATAATGGTCATTCATCAAAAGAACCAGGGCCTTGCTTTGGCCCGGCAGCATGCTTTGGATGTCTGCACGGGAGAATATATCTATTTTGCCGACAGCGATGACTGGCTCGAGCCCAATCTGCTGCAACGCATGATGGAGACCATGGAACAGCAGCAAAGCGACGTGGTTATCATCGATTACTATTGCAATACTGGAGACAAGCAGACCTGTTGTCATACGCATGGAAAGCATATAGAAAACCTCAGCACCGCCGAGGCATTGCTTCGCATCTATTGTGATCGCATTCCGTGCTACATGTGGACTTATATGATGAAACGCAATATACCTCAGGAGCGCATCTATTGCGACATCTTTGAGGATCACTCAACCATCCTGAAATGGATGTCGCACGCCAAGAGGATCACTTTGCTGCATGAGCCACTCTATCATTACCGGCAGCGTCCCGGCAGTATTCTCCATAGCACAGGAAGTCTGAAGATCAATACGACACTGTTCCGAGTGGTTTTGGACCGCTATGATTTTCTACGTCGTAATCACTTGTTGGAAGAGCATCAGAAAAAAGTAGACGCCTATACCATTCATGTCTTTCTGAAGTTGTGCAAGGACATCTCGCGCAGCAATGTCAGCTTTCATGAGAAGATGAAAGTCGTCCACGACATCCGCAGAGCCATCAAGGCTTTTCCCTGGTACTCTCCAGTCAGTCTTGGTACCAAATACTATCTTCGTCAATGCATCATGCGCGTGAGTCCTAAAGCGTTTATTCGTGTGATCGATGCGACCTCGCTGTTCTCCAAACCTATCCCCAAATTGAAAAGAAAGTTGAGGCGAAAATAATGATAGGGGTGGGAAGTCTTCTTGTCAGAAGGCTTCCAGCTCATGTGAAGAAAAAGTCACTGTTCGGTCTATATATTATAAGGGTGTTGTTGGTATCAGCGGCTTTCTTTTTCTTCTTTTCGCTTATTGAGCAAGTCGCGCTCTATGATCTTGGCAACTAACAGGAATTGGTATTCGCCTATCAGTGTGCTGTGGATCAGTCCGGCAATGCCATTGCGGAACCCGCCGGAGAGAACATAGTCGCGGAAGGAATGCCACAATGGGCGCAACAGCAGGGCGGCCACCCCATAGTGCTTGTTGGCGCGCTTCTCCACTTCGTTGTCGGAATAGCGGTTGTTTTTTTCAGCCACGTCTCTGACATAATTCTCCGCCAGGTGCACGAGATTCAGCCCCGGTTGCCAACGAATATGCTCCACGCGGCCTTTGACTTGCGGAAAGGTATGGACATAGGGCGGCCACACCGTCCCTTCTTTGACGAAGAAGCGCAACTGCTCATCGCCTGGCGTGCCTTTCTTCAACTTGTTCATGAAGCGGTTGCGGCGTGGGATATACAGTCCTTGTGGGCAATCGTCAGTGGCGATGCGCTGATAGAGATAGTCGTGTAGTTCTGAAGGCACCACTTCGTCAGCATCCACCACCAGCACCCAGTGGTAGGAAGCTTGCTGGATAGCATAGGTGCGGGCAGGCTCTGCTGAAACATAGTCACGTTTGGGAAACGTCACCACGCGGCATCCCCGGGTGAGCGCGATGTCACGGGTGTGGTCAGTGCTCTCCATGTCGCACACCACGATCTCGTCGAAGTCTTTCACGCTGTCGAGTACTTCCGCTAAATGTCGCTCGGCGTTGTAGGTGTTGATCACCACTGATATCTTGTTGTTCATCGCGTGCATTTGGTTGTTTATCTTTCTTCCATGTGTTTTCTTTGGGTACTTGCAAAAATAAGCAATTATCTTGTAACAGCAAAACACTTCCCTATTTTTTCCTTTCTTCCCACTACTTTATTGGGAAAGAATCGTTATCTTTGTAGCATGAACATCAAAATAGGAATGGACGCGAAGCGCATCGTGCGCAATGCGTCGGGCTTAGGAAGCTATGGACGCAATCTGGTCAATGCACTGACCGGTAGCAGTGACTGTCCCGAACTCGTGCTCTATGCCCCCGACGAAGGGCGCGCCGACCTGCGCAGTCAGGTTCATACGTCTGCGCGGTTGCGGTTTGCCTATTCGGGCAAGCACTGGCGACTGGCTCAAGATCTTTGGCGCGGCAAGGGCATCGTGGCGGATCTGCGGCGCGACGGCATCGACCTGTATCACGGACTCACCGGCGAACTGCCCCAGGGCATACGTCGCTCGGGCATCAAGACCGTGGTGACCATCCACGACCTCATCTTTCTGCGCCATCCCGAATACTATCATCGGCTCGACGTGATGCTCTATCGCCGCAAGTTCTACCGCACGCTGCGCGAGGCCGACCGCATCATCGCCATCAGCGAGTGCACCAAGCGCGACATCCTCTACTACTCCGATTATCCTGCCGACCGCATTGATGTCATCTATCAGAACTGCAGCAGCGACTTCCGGCGCACCGCCGGCGACGGTGAGCGGGCGGCCGTGCGGCGTCGCTATGCGCTTCCCGAGCACTATATCCTCAATGTCGGCACCATCGAGGAGCGCAAGAATGTGATGCTCGCCGTGAAAGCCCTGCCCCAGCTGCCCCGCCGTGAATGTCTGGTCATCATCGGGCGCAAGACGTCCTACACCAATGAGGTAATGGAGTATGCCGCCCACCATGGTGTCGACGACCGCATCGTACTGCTCCACGGCGTGCCCAATGCCGACCTGCCTGCGCTCTATCAGATGGCCGACGTGTTTGTGTATCCCTCGCGCTACGAGGGGTTTGGCGTGCCCGTCATCGAGGCTGCTCAGAGTGGACTGCCTGTGGTGGCTGCCACGGGATCGTGCCTGGAAGAGGCCGGCGGACCTGACAACAGCTATGTAGATCCCGACGACAGCGATGCCATGGCGGCGGCCCTCAACCGACTGCTCGCCGATGACGACGAGCGCCGGCGCGTGGCTCAGTGTGGCAGCGAATATGTCCGTCGCTTCGAGGGCAACCGTGTGGCAGAGCAGATGCTGGAAGAGTACAGAAGGGTGCTGGGGCGCTGAGAGGCAGAAATAGCAAGAAAAGACAAGCCCGACAGCGCATGGTTGTCACCTCGTGTCTGTCTCATGCTGCGCTGATCAACCTCGCCGTGTTCTTGGTGTTCTGTCTGCCTTGGGCGCTGACCCATCATGAGAAGATCGGCCGCACGCTGACCAAGGAAACGATGCCCGTGGCCTGGCAGTTTGCCATGGACAATCAGTGGTACCACAACCATTTTAGCAGTTCCAACGGTACGCGCTATTCCATCTTCGGCATGTTCTTCAGTGTGCCGTCGATCTATTGGAACAGCATGGAGAGCGGCCATGTCAGTCCGCCCTTCATCAACACACTCTTGAACGAAAGCTACAACATACATGCTTTTATCGCTCCCGGCGACGTGATTCTGAAGAAAGAGGGCGACGGCTCGCTGACAATTACCGACAAGCATCTGCGTCCGCTTTCTGGCTATCATGTCAACGTGAAAGCAGTTCAATCAGGCAATGGATTGCCTTAACCGCTATTTCAAGAAATAGACAGAGCGGAACAGTCTTACGGACTTGCCGCCTATCGGCAAAGTATGTTAAGCCTCTGCTTATCTAAGTGCCCGTGTGGCATTGAGCACGCAGAGGACCATCACGCCGACATCACCGAAGACGGCGAGACCCATGCCTGCCAGACCAAAGGCGGCGAGGACGAGGATGGCGACTTTCACGCCGATGGCGAAGCCAGCGTTTTGGCGGGCGATGCGCAGCGTGTGGCGCGCCACGCGGATGGCTACGGCAATCTTCGACGGTTTGTCGTCCATGAGAACAACGTCGGCGGCCTCGATGGCAGCGTCACTGCCCAAGGCTCCCATGGCGATGCCTACGTCGGCGCGCGCCAAGACCGGTGCGTCGTTGATACCGTCACCGACAAAAGCAAGACTTGTTCCCGCTGGTTTCTCACGCAGCAGGCGCTCTACATGCTCCACCTTGTCGGCAGGCAGCAGTCCTGCGTGATATTCGTCGAGACCGAGCGCGTCGGCTACGAACATTCCCACCTGCTCATGATCGCCGGTGAGCATCACCGTGCGCTGTACGCCAAGACGCTTCAGGCTGGTCACCGCCTCACGGGCGTCGGGCTTCACCTGGTCGGAGATGACGACATGTCCGGCGTAGCTTCCGTCGACGGCAACATGCACCACGGTACCCACGTGTCCCTGACATTTCACGCAACTGTGCACTTCGGCACCCACCTTACGCATCATCTTCTCATTGCCCACGCAGACGCGGTGACCGTTGACCATGGCCTGCACGCCATAGCCTGCCACCTCTTCGATGTTCTCGACGCGGCAGTTGTCGTGTTCGTCGGGGTAGGCCTGGCGCAGTGCCGCGGCGATGGGGTGGGTAGAGAAACGCTCCACGTGGGCGGCGAGATGGAGCAGCTCGTTGGCATCCATCCGGTCGGGGTGAACGGCATCAACGGCAAAGACACCCTTGGTCAGCGTGCCGGTCTTGTCAAAGACCACTGTGGAGCAGCGCGCAAGGACGTCCATGTAATTGCCACCCTTGATGAGAATGCCGCGACGTGACGCTCCGCCGATGCCGCCAAAGAATGTCAGAGGCACAGAGATGACCAGCGCACAGGGACAGCTGACCACCAAGAACGTCAGCGCACGATAGAGCCACGTGCCGAAGGCGTCGGCATAGCTCGAGGCGAAGAAGGGTGGGATGAAGGCCAGGGCAAGCGCCATGAACACCACGATGGGCGTGTAGACATGGGCAAAACGGGTGATAAACGTCTCGCTCCGCGACTTGTTGGTACTGGCGTTCTCCACGAGGTCTACGATCTTAGAGGCTGTGGACTCACCGAAACTCTTTGTGGTCTTGATGCGCAGCACGCCGGAGATGTTGACACAACCGGAGATGACCTCACCGCCAACGTCTACGCCGCGTGGTATGCTCTCGCCGGTGAGATCTACAGTGTCAAGGCTGGAGCTGCCCTCAATGACGGTGCCGTCGAGTGGGATCTTCTCGCCGGGTTTCACCACGATGGTCTCGCCGACCTTCACGTCAGCGGGCGCCACGACGGTGACCTGGCCTCCGCGCTCTACGTTGGCGGTGTCGGGACGGATATCCATGAGCTTGGTGATCGACTCTCGGCTGCGATCCTCGGCATAGTCCTCAAAGAGTTCACCGACTTGGAAGAACAGCATCACGAAGACAGCCTCGGGAAACTGTGGTTCGGCACCGGGGAGGAAGCCGATGAGCAGAGCGCCGATGGTGGCTACAGCCATGAGGAAGTCCTCGTCAAACGGGTCGCCCTCGCGGATACCTTCCCATGCTTCGCCCAGCACATCGTAGCCTACGGTGAGATAGGGAACGAGGAATACCAGCAGTTGTCCCCATACGGGCATCGCTATATTACGGGTCACGAGCCATGCAGCCAGCAGGAGCACGGCAGACAGAATGATTCTCAGCAGTTTCTTGTTCATCGCTTTCTTCATATTATGTTTCTGGGTGCAAAGGTAAGAAGTTTGGCGTGCAACCGGGTTGCAAAGTGGAGCCTCACCCCGTACCCCTCTCCAAAAGCCTCACCCCCGTTCCCCTCTCCCAAGGAGAGGGGAGTGAAATGCTGCAAGGAACGAAACAAGACAAAATGAGGGCATGAACAGTCAAAATCAATAAGTATTGTCGCTGATATTGATTCTCTTTCTATCTTTTTGCCTTTATGAATGACAATGTAAGAGATAAAAATTGTATATTTGCAAGCAGGAATCGGCATGGCGAGACCGTGCTGCGGTTAAACAGTAAACGGTAGTAAGAATGAAGAGCAAGCATTATATCTATAATCATAGCGACAGACTGGTGATGGTCTTTCTTTTGACACTGGCCTTGACAGGCATCGTCTTGATGTTTCTTGTGGGCGGCAACGGTGCGGATACGACAGCATCGGCAGACTCGACGGCCGTGGCGACAAAAGATCGGAATGGAAATTTCATCTATGCCCGGCCAATGTCTCGTCATGCCTGCTTTGCCTTTGACCCAAACACTGCCGACAGCACCCAACTGCTGAGGCTGGGACTACAGCCCTGGCAGGTACGCAGCATCTATAAATACCGGGCGGCAGGCGGCGTCTTCCGCAGGAAGGAAGACTTTGCAAGGCTCTACGGGCTGACAAAAAAACAATATGAGGAACTGGCGCCGTATATCCGTATCGGAAGCGATTATCAGCCGGCGGCGGACTATTATGGATATGAGAAGAGCGAATACGGCGGTGGGGCTGCGCGGACGATACGTACTGAGAATGACACCATACGGCACTATGACTATCCTCATAAACTCAGCGCAACGGAACACGTGAACCTGAATCTCGCTGACACTAACTTGCTGAAACGCGTGCCGGGAATTGGCTCGTACTGGGCACGGCGCATCATCAATTATCGTGACCGCTTGGGTGGCTTCGTCTCACAAAGTCAATTGATGGAGATCGACGACGAATTCCCAAAGACGGCTATCCCTTATCTGAAGATAGCCTTGGGCAGCGTGCGTAAGATGAATGTGAACACGTTGACATTGGGCGAGCTGAAGCACCATCCTTATATCAACTATTATCAGGCTAAGGCTATTGTGGACTATCGCCGGTTGCGTGGGCCTATTCATAGTCTGAATGATCTGAGACTCTGCAAGGACTTCCCGCCGGAAGAGATCAAGCGACTGGAGCCCTATGTGACGTTTTAGGTTTCAAAGCTCGGGCTAAACGGAAGATGTTATCCTTTAACAAAGTCTCAAATTCTTGATATGTTGATATTAAAGTTGAACGATATACCTATTATATATATAGGACTTCTTTTTGCTGTTTTGTATGTAGCATTTTACCTTTGTCTTACCGGTGATGCTGCTTGACGATAGCCAGCGAGAAGACGCTGATGCGTACATCGCCTGCCAAAGATAGCTGAGAGGCCAGTGCCGTGGTGGTGGCTCCCGTGGTGACTACGTCGTCGACGATGAGCACGTGGCGGTGACGGATTACGTCGGCATCAACGAGCTGGAAGGCGTCTTTTACGTTTTCAAAACGTTGTGCAGTACTTAGCCGGGTCTGACTCTTGGCAAACGTCGTGCGGCGCGCCACGTGAGTGAGAACCGGTATGCCGGTTACCTTGCTGATGCCCTGTGCGAGAAGCTCGCTTTGGTTGTAGCCTCGTTGCCGCAGTCTTGTTTTTGCCAGCGGCACGGGTATGATCGCGTTGATGCCGTCGAGAAAGCCCGTCTGCAACATCTGCTGTCCGGCTTCCTCACCCAGCCAAAGTCCCATCTCGGGGCGGTCGTGGTATTTCAAGTCAAAGAGGAAGTTGCGGCGGTCGTCATACATATAATAGAATAAGGAGGCACCGCGCTCGAAGTTCCGTATCTTGCCATAGAGCCTGTCGACCATCAGATTGTCGTAAGGACGCTCCAGAAATCCCGTGTATGGTAGTTCGAGCAGGCAGGACGAGCAGAGCTGAGGCTCGTTGAGAGACAGCCGACGCCCACAGATAGGGCAGAATCGCGGCAAGACGAAGTCGAGCAGACGGTCAATCCAACTCGCCATCGCCGTCGAGATCTTCCTCGCTCACGCTGTCGATGCACTGTCGGATGAGGTCGAGCGAATAGCCTCGTCCCATGCCAAACTTGATGAGCTTCATGCTGCGCTCGTAGTCGCTGCCGGCCTTGATGGACGGCCACTTGGCGCGGAGCAACGGTTTCAATTGTTCGAGATAAGCGCTGTCGGGCACACGGTCGAGCACAGGCGTGTAGACATCAGCCGACACGCCTTTGGCGTAGAGCGCCTGTTCGATCTTGCGGCGTCCCCATTGGTTGAAGCGTATCTTGTCTTCGACGAAGGCCTCGGTATAGCGGCTGTCGTCGACATAGTGGTTGGTCACGAGATAGTCGATGACCGTTTGCCGGTCTTCGGCGCTGATGCCCCACTGCCGCAGTTTCTTGTCCATCTCGCCCGTGCAGTGCTCGGCTTTGGCACAGAGGGCGGCGAGCTTTGCCGTGGCTCGCGCGGTTTCCTCGTTGATCATGGTCGTTTTCCTTTTATAGATTTTATAGATTTTATAGAAGCTATAGAGACTATAGTATCTATAGAAACTATAGAGACTATATGCACTATCGATGCTATCAGCGTTATTGATGCTTTAGCTTATCCTTGCTTTCTTGCGGTCGCGAGCCGCTGCTTGCCGTAGATGTCTTCGCGGATTGTCACTGCTTCATAGCCTAAAGAGACCAGCAGGCTGCGGAGTGCCTCGGCATAGAGTGGGTTGATCTCGAAGCAAAGACGGCCACCGGGTTGCAGCCGTCTTTGCCCCAGCTCTGCGATAGCACGGTAGAAGCGCAGTGGGTCGTCATCGGGCACGAAGAGTGCTGTTGACGGCTCGTAGTCGAGCACGTTGTGCGCCATTGTCGTGCGCTCCTTGTCGGCAATGTAAGGCGGGTTGGAGACGATGCAGTCGTAAAGGCTGACTTCTTCACTTTCTTCTCCTTTTCTCGCTTCCGCAAAAACGTTTTCTTTTGTTTCGGAAAGCACGTTTCCTCTCGCTTCTGTAAGCACATCTTTTCTTGCCTCCGCGAGTACATCATTTTGTCGGAAGAGCACCTGCGCACCTAAGCGAAAGGCATTGTCTCGCGCTTGTCGCAAGGCTTCTTCACTGATATCCCAGGCTTCCACTTGGGTTTGCGTGGCTTCCAAAGCAACGGTGATGGCGATGCAGCCCGATCCGGTGCCTATGTCAAGAACATGCGTGCCGGTGGGCAGGCCGTCCAAGACCAGGCGGCACAAGCCTTCGGTCTCGGGGCGCGGGATGAGCACGCCGGGTGCCACACGGAACGAGCGACCGTAAAAGTCGGCCTTGCCAAGCACATACTGTACGGGCTCGCCGGCCTCCAGCCGCTGCCATATTTCATGCAGCTTTGTTTCGTTGTCTGCCGATAATTCACTAACTTTGCCACAGACAAGGTCAGTGAGGCTGAAGCCAAAGGTCGTCTCCAACACCAGTCGGGTGATGGCCTGCGCCTCCTCTACGGCGTAGAGAGGCGTGAGCTGATGCCATAGTTGCTGATAAGTCATAGTGCAAAGATAATAAAAGAATAGCATTTCGGACTATGAACACTGAGGAAATCAACAAGGAAACAGATGAAAAATACATGCGGCGCTGTCTGGAACTTGCCGCCAACGGAAGGCAGAACGCCAAGCCGAACCCTATGGTCGGCGCGGTGATCGTCAGCAGCGACGGCCGCATCATCGGTGAGGGCTACCATGTACGCTGCGGTGAGGGACATGCTGAGGTCAACGCCTTCGCTTCCGTGAAGCCTGAGGACGAGGCGCTGCTTGGCGAGGCCACCGTCTACGTATCGTTGGAGCCTTGCAGTCACTGGGGTAAAACACCACCATGTGCCGACCTGATCATCAGCAAGCATGTGCGCCGTGTGGTTTGTGGATGCATCGATCCCTTTGCCAAGGTGCAGGGACGTGGCGTAAAGAAGCTGCGCGACGCGGGAATTGAGGTTACTGTCGGCGTGTTGGAAAAAAAGTGTTTGGCGTTGAACAAGCGATTCATCACGTTCAATACGCACCATCGTCCTTACATTCTGTTGAAATGGGCACAGTCGGCCGATGGCTTCATCAGTGGCGAGGGCGGGCGACAAGTCGCTCTTTCGTCGCCGTTCACTCAGATGCTTGTACATAAGCTGCGGGCGGAGAACGATGCCATCCTCGTCGGTCGCCGTACGTTCGATGGCGATCATCCTCGGCTCAACGTACGTCTGTGGGCCGGTCGCGATCCCGAGCGTCTTGTGCTGACGCATCATTGTGAGGGTGTTCCCGAGGGCTTCCGGGCTTTCGACAGCATCGACAGCGCGCTCGAATATCTCTATTCCGAGGGTAAACAGAGTCTGATTGTCGAAGGCGGTGCTCAGACTTTACAGGCTTTCCTCGACCGTGGGTTGTGGGACGAGATACGCGTGGAGACAGCTCCCTTCACGCTCGCTGCCGGTGTGCGTGCGCCACAGTTGCCCGAAGGCATAGAGCTGGAGAGCCAGCACGGCTATGACGGACAGATCGTCCGAGTCTATAGGAAAACAGCTCATAAGGTCTGAGCAGCTTTCTTTTCAAGAATCAGTACTGCCTTGGTAGCTTACATGCCTCTTTCTGCCCAGTCACCGCGGTCGAGCTGCCGGTAGCCGATAGCCTCGGCGAGATGGTCGGGCAGTATGCTGTCGCTATCCGCAAGGTCAGCGATGGTGCGGGCTACTTTCAGAATTCGGGAGTAGGCACGGGCAGAAAGTGAGAGACGCTCCATGGCCGTACGCAACAGCTCTATGCCTGCCGCGTCGGGTTCGGCAAAGCGGTGGATGAGCCGTTCCGTCATCTGAGCATTGCAATGGATCGTCGGGTATTCGCGGAAGCGTTCCGTTTGTATGGCACGCGCCTTGATCACTCGCTCACGGATCTTTGCCGAAGGTTCACCGGGTTCTCCCTTGGAGATGTCCTTGAAAGGTACCGGCGTGATCTCGCACTGGATGTCGATGCGGTCCATGAGCGGGCCGCTGATCTTATTAAGATATTTCTGTATCTGTCCCGGCGTGCACACACAGTGATGCGTCGGATCGCCATAGTAGCCGCAAGGACAGGGGTTCATTGACGCCACAAACATGAAACTGCACGGATAAGTGACCGTGTACTTGGCACGGCTGATGGTGATGACGCGATCCTCAAGTGGCTGGCGCAGCACTTCCAGCGTGTGTTTATTGAACTCCGGCAGTTCGTCGCAGAAGAGCACACCATTGTGTGCCAGACTGATCTCGCCCGGCATAGGATTCATGCCACCGCCGACCAGTGCCACCTCCGAGATCGTATGGTGAGGAGATCGGAACGGCCGTTGCGAGATAAGTGAGGAACTTTTGCCCAGCGTGCCGGCGACAGAATGGATCTGTGTGGTCTCCAGGCTCTCCGAGAGCGTCAGCGGCGGCAGGATAGACGGCAGGCGCTTCGCCATCATGCTCTTGCCCGATCCCGGCGGCCCGATCATGATGAGGTTGTGACCACCGGCGGCAGCCACCTCCAAAGCGCGCTTCACGCTCTCTTGTCCACGCACGTCGGCATAGTCGAGGTCGAAGTTGTATTGCTGTTCATAGAAGATTTTGCGTGTGTCCACCACCGTGGGTTCAAACTGCTTGGCGCCTGTGAAAAACGCCGCAACATCTGTCATGGTCTCCAGACCATAGACATCGAGTTGATTGACGATGGCGGCCTCATGGACATTTTGCTTGGGGACGATCAGCCCTTTGAAATGTTCTGACCGCGCCTTGATGGCAATGGGCAGGACACCCTTCACCGGTTGCAGCTTACCATCAAGGCTGAGCTCACCGACCATCATATACCTGTCGAGCTCGGGCGCATCCATCTGTCCCGATGCCGTAAGGATGGCGATGGCCAGCGGCAGGTCGAAGCTGCTGCCCTCCTTGCGCAGGTCGGCAGGAGCAAGGTTCACGGTCAGGTCAGCGCGCGGGAATTTGTAGCCATTGTTCTGCATGGCGGCTGCAATGCGGTCGCGCCCCTCGCGCACAGCCTCGTCGCCGAGGCCCGTGAGATGATACATCACGCCACGCGTCAGACTCACTTCGATAGTCACCGTCGTCACTTCTAAGCCGTTGACTGCGGCACTGTATGTTTTTATCAACATCGTTCTGTTCTCTTCTTTGATACCTCTGTTTCTGTTAAAACAGACATGTTTGCCATCCGGCAATAATCTGTCTCTATTTCAGTAATGCCATGATTTTGTCGTGGAGCTGCATGCCCATGAGATTGCGGGCGACAATACGGTTGTCTTTCACGATGATGTTGTCCGGAACTCCCATCATGCCTAATTGCCGCAAGGGCTGGCTGTCGAACATCTTGCCGTCGCAGACATTGGACCACGAGATGCTGTCGGCATGCAGAGCACCATCGCAGTCGCTACGGCTCGCGTCGACCGAGAGCGACACCACTTTGAGCCGTCCGCCTGACTGACGCTGCAACTGTTTCAACGTACGCAGCATATCCATGCTGTCATAGCTCCATGACGCCCATGTGCAGATGACGGCAAGGCCGGAAGAGAAGTCCGATGAAGAAACCAGCCGTCCCTTGGTGTCGTAGGCGGAGAAGGTCGGCAAGACAGAGCCTACGCCTACATGCGACATAGAGTTCAGCTGGAGGATCATACGCGACAGGTCAGCCTGGTCGGTCTGTTTGGACTGCATCTTCTTAGCCAACCGCAAGGCTGTCTGATAGTCGGGTAGTGCGTCAGAGATGAAATACTTCTTGATGAGCCACAGGCCGACAACAGATTCCGGATGATCGCCGATGAAAACCTCTGCCGCACGCTTGGCCTCAGGCGGTGAGGTCTTGGACACCTGCTCGCGGAACTTGGTGTAGAGTTCATTATCGTCGGTGCCTTTGATCTCGATTTCCTTCAGGTGAGAGGCGTCTCCCTTGATGCTGACACTCTTGCCCGGTTGGGCAAAGATCGGCACGACGGAGTAATTGGGAAAGACCAGATAGAGAATGGTGGGATGCTTGCAGGGCACTTCGTAGGCGAAGCGCCCGCCCTCGACATGTATGGTGTCGAGCCCGTCGACAGATCCGTTCTCGGCATAGACATAGAACTCGCTCTGGTTGATGTTCAACAGATGCCCCTCTATCTTGAAATGGCTGCCGTCGACACCGCAGGACGACAATAGCAGGGTCAGCAAGAGCAGGACCCCTGAGAGACTCTCGGACACATAACGGCTATAATGAATATGAAACTGCATAGATGAATAACAAAGAAAGCCTTCGCCCCCATACTTGAGGCCGAAGGCTTATCGTGATAGTGAATGAAAATCGAAATGATTACTTCAGGTTGACCAGCTCCAAGTCGTTGGCTGCATAAGCGGCGAGCTTAGCGTCTTTCTGGCAAGCACGCTGCAGATAGTCTTTGGCAGTGGCCGTGTTGCCCTGGCGGTTGAGCGCGAGCGCCATCAGGTAGTCTGTCATGGCATCAGGGTTCTTCACGTTTTTCAGCGTAGCGACGGCGGCAGCATAGTCCTTGTTGAGCAGCTGAGCCAAGGCGGCACTGTTGGAATGGCTGTTACCAAAGTTCTGCACGGCGGTAGCATAGTTGCCTTTGGCAATGTTCAGGTTGCCCAGCACCTCATTGAATCCGTTGGCGTCGATGGCGTCAGCCAGATGATCAGTGGCAGCCTTGAGGTCGCCGTGCTTCATATCGATGAGCGCGAGGTTGGCGTTGGCCTCAGGTGCGTCGGCGCGTCTGGCCTGAGCCTGCTCGATATACTGCTTGGCCGCGGACTCATCGCCCTTGTTGAAGGCCATGACAGCCATGTTGTTGAAGGCGCGGTAGTCCTTGTCATACAGTTCTGTCGTCTTCTTATAGATGGCTTCCTGCTTGGCAGGGTCGCTCTCCAGTGTAGCGGCATAAAGCAGCTCGTCCGGGGACAGGCGGGAGGGATCGGCAGCATACTGTTGCATGATTTGCTCATCGTCTCTTCCCACTGTCTCGTAGTTGATGATCAGGCGGCTACGGCGCAGCTCCGGCAGGATGCCGTCGGCGAGCTCACGGAAGCCCTCGCTCATGTTGCGGATCTGACGCTCGCGTTCCTCGGGATCCTTATACATTTCCAGAACGCGCAGGATCACGTCTTTGTCCTGGATGTTGCTGGCTTGGACGAGACGCTTGAAGCCGTCCCAGTCCTGTGCCGTATAGTGGGCGTCGATGTCCTTGGTGTTGAGCTTGGCAGCCTTGACCTGTTTCTTGACATATCCCTCAGTGGCGTTCTGGCGCTTGCTGGCCAGTTTGTCGTTGAAGGAATAGCCACCGTCGGGTGATGCATAGGCCTGCACCTCCACGTTTCTCAGGTTCAGCCCCTCGCGGTCGGCATTGATTTTCTTCAGCATGGCGAGGAACTCCTTGACTGAGTTGTTTTTCAGCTCACTCTTGCGAAGATTGGCCTGGTTGATGAGGAACTTGATGCTGGCCTCGTATTTCTGTGCCTTCACGCGCTCGAAGGAGTCCGGTGCAATGCATCCGCCGGCGTTCATCAGCGTCTGCTTGTAGAGCTCTGCTGTAGCCAGCACGCCATTGGCGACTTTCACAGCTGGTACATTGACTTTTTTCTTGCCGATACGGGCATCGAAGGTGAGATACATTTCACTCTTCTGCATATCGGGCACATAGTCAAATGCGGTCTTCATCGTGTAGCGACCGCCCATCTTGTAGGAGATGGTCTGGTCATTGCCCATGACTTTCTCGCCCTGGAAGGTAGCGCCTTTGCCTTGAGCAACTTGGCCATTGCCGTAGCGCAGTTCAGGAATCACTGTCACCACAGCCTTCGGCTTCATATATTTCACGGGGAAGTTACCATTGATGGTAGCAGGAACTTGGCCGCCTAATGCCTCCAAGGGGTCGGGATCTACCGTGAAGTTGTCAGCAGAGAGCTTTCCCAGTTTGGAAGAACATGACGACAGAGCCACTATAGAACAAACTGATAAGGTTAGAACGAAATGGTTGCGCATAATAAATATAAATGATTAACGTGCCGCGAGCGGGACTCGAACCCGCACAACCATTCCTGGTCAAGGGATTTTAAGTCCCTCGTGTCTACCAATTCCACCATTGCGGCGACGGTATGAATGAAAAAAAAGAGCGGCAAACGGGACTCGGACCCGCGACCTCGACCTTGGCAAGGTCGCGCTCTACCAACTGAGCTATTGCCGCGTTATGTGTGCAAAGGTAAGATTATTTCTTTGAACCGCCAAGCGTTTTACACAATTTAATAAACGAAAGTTTCCTGCACCCCGTTTTGTCTCTTTTTCGCTATGGGCATCTCATCCACAAACCTTGTTTAGACGCCGGCTTTTACAGGTGAGACAAAAGGGAGGCAAGCATCTAAGGTGCTTGCCTCCTATTTAATTATAGAGAACTTATGTAGCTTTGCTATTTGTCAAGTCTGATAAGGGTTGGATTATCGAGCTCCAACAGATCAGTGTCGCTGTAGGTTTTGTTGGAGAATGAACTGCTCGTGAAGGCAGAAAGGAGCAAGCTGTTGGGCTTATATCCCTCCCAGGAGCCATTATCCTTGAACTCCAAGAAGCTATAGCCCTCTGCGTCGTTATGGCCGAAGGTGCCGGAAAGCGTTACACTCTTGCTCCATGTGATGTATCCGGCCTCCATATCGTAGAAGACGGTACCTATGTAATAATCCTTATACATGCCGATAGAGTCGCCTGCAGCAATGCTCAGCGCATTGGTCGTCTTGTTATAGGACAAGGGGATGGTCCAGTTAAGACCAGCCAAGACCATTGCATACTTGTTGCCCTTGCGACCGATGGTGACCCGATAAGCTTTCTTTGAGTTGGATGAAGTGATAAGCCATGTGCCGGCAATGTCCTTGTCGAAGTCTGCCTGCGTCACACTGATGGAGTCTCTCTTGGTGCCGGCCGTATAGTAGATGTATCCGTTACGGACATGGCCGGTAGCGTTCTCCTTCAGGGTAACGATGAGCGAGTCGTCAGTCATCTGTGTCGTGATCCAGTCTTGCGACACTTCTATCGTGGGATCTATATTCTTTGTGATAGCGAAGCTCTGTCTCGAAGCATTGTCACCTGTAGAGATAGAGGCTGTGCTCAACCGAAAGATCAAGCCCTCCTGCTGCACGGTGACGTTGGCAGAGTCGGTTCCGTTGTACACGGTGAGCTGTGTAGAACGTCCGCTCAAGTCGTCGTTCTCTTCCACGTTGACCGTTACGGTGTTGCCGTTGACAGTGGCCTTTGCCCAAGGCGACTTAGTCTTTGCGGTGAGTGTTCCGCCATTGGTGGTTGCGAACACGACATCACCCGATGCTGCCTTTGCGGTGAACACCACATTGGAGCTCACAACCTGCAGCGTTGGGGTGTGCGCGTAAGGATTTTCGGTATCGTCGCTACAGCTCATGAGTACCATGGAGACAAGTGCAACGACATATAATATAATACTCTTTTTCATTACAGTTTACTTTTTAACCATGTTTACTAAGTATCGCAAGCGACTGCTGCCACCGAACAAATAGTCGGTCGGACCGTTGAACTGTCCGCCGGAAGAGCCGTCAGACTTGAGGGTCCAGAGGATGAAGGAGTCGGTCTGGAAGCTTTCCGAGAGGGGCGAGAAGCTCAGCGTGGGCTGTTCGGTGTTGCCGTCCCATGTGAGATAGACACCTGCCTGCGTGCTCCATGTGAGTTTACCGCCACCTGCGATGTTCCATGCGCAAAGCATGATGGTATTGCCGTTGTAGGTACCCACCTCTTGTGAGGCGAGGATGAGGCGGCCCGTAGACTTCTCGTAGTTGAGCGTCAGGTTGATATTTTTGGCCAGTCCGGAGAGGATATAGCTCTGTCCGTCTTCCGAAGGAGTGAGAGTGACATCTACTGACTTCTGACCCTGATCGTATTTGAATGTCCACTGGCCGGCGTAGTCGGCAAAGGGCATGTACCCATCGGGAAGTTTACCCTGCAGCTGCACAGCGGTGCCGTCGGTAGTGGTGCCTGTGAGCGTGAGGGTTTTGGCGTCATAAGCCAGCTCAGTAATCGTCTTTCCGGCAATGGTGACGGGCTCATAGAAGCGAACGCCCTTGTCGGTAGGGATGTAGGCCGTGCTGACCGACGAGCTGTCGGACCAGTCAAACGTGAACCACTGGCTGTCCACGTCGATGCTTGCCGTGACCTCCGTGCCGCCAATGGTGCCTGTTGCTCCGGAGAGGATGAAATTGTCCATCATGGCTTTTGCGTCCGTTGTGTACTGCTCGATGCTCTTGTCGAGCTTGCGGAGGTACATTGTGTTGAGGCTTCGCTTGCCGTGCACCTTGATGCAGTCGGAACCAACGCTGTCGATGACGAACTCGAAGTCACCGTCGTGGGCCTGATACTGGCTTGACGATGGAGTGGCGAAGTAGTGCATCAGCGTGTTGTAAGTGTCAAACGAGAGCACCGGCCCGTCGTCGGTGGTCATGCGGTAGTAGCTCGTCTCTTTCTTGCCGGGAGCGAGGACACAGGTCACCGTGGCGGCAGTGTCACTGAACTGCACGCCGTAGGCCACGCCACCCATGGAGAGCTTACGGTCTGGATAATAGTCGAAGGCCCAGCCGTGCTCGGCACTCGTCAGGGTCGATTTTGCGTTGCTCAGATAAGTCTGCATACGGGTGGATGCCGATTCGTCGAAAACGTCCTCCTGGTCATGAAGACAGGAAGTGAGGAAGAGGGGCATGGTCGCAAGCAGAAGCAGGAATGAATATTTTATTTTCATGTTGTCGTTCCTTTCTTGTTATTTTACGGTAAGGTCTGTGAGGTCTATCTGTCCGCTGGCGACCTTGGTCTCGCGGTCAAGCACCGAGTTGCGGAGCTGGTCGATGTCGATGTTCCAGCTGTCCTTCATGTAGGTACGCACGATGTCGAGTTTCTGCTGAAGGAGGCGTGCGCCATCGGTTCCAGCCTCCTCCATCCACTTGTTCCACTGTGCGGGCGTGTTGGTGATGTACATGGAGAGCATCTCCGCGAAGTCTTCTGTGGCAGAGTGCTGCGAGTAGGAAGAGATGAAGCCGCGTTCGAGATAGTTTTCGTTGTAGGGCGACTCACTCCAGCTGTCGGCCACATAGCCCGACCCCGTGACCTGCTGATAGCTGCGCGGAAAGTCCTTGGTCTGGTTGAGGATATGGGTGAACTCGTGGTGGATCGTCTTGAGATAGAAGTGGTTGAGCGTGTTGATATTGTCCTTGTACTGGTCAAGGTAGTTCACGCCGGCCAGGAAGATCTTCTTGCCGCCCTCGGCCGTTCCAAGAATGAAGGTACCGTTGTTGCGGAACTCCCAGGTGCCTGTGCAGAAGAACTCCTTTGGGAAGTAGTTGCGGGTGAAGTTTACGCCAGCCACCTCGTCGTAGGCCTCCACGCACGTGTATTTTACGATATGAGCCAGCTCCACGGCCTGCTTATAGTCGGCGGGCACGTTGTAGTAGTTCATGTCGCTCTCGTTGTGCTCATAGCGGTACTTGAACTGTATGTTGTATGGATTGACAAAGTTGGCCTCGAGCCATTTGTCAAACTGTGTCTGCTCTGTCTCGCTGGTCACGATGACGCTCTTGTCGGAGAGGTCGTCGTCTGAGCAGGAACTCAGCATGAGACCTGCTGTGGCGAGAAAGGAGAGGCAAAGAATATATTTTTTCATGATTGTTCTTTTGTTAATGTCTGTTCCTACTTAGTATTGCGCGGGTTAGGCGTCATTCCGGCAGAAATGACCTTGGTGGGCAACTGCACGGCACGTCGCGGATCGTCGGTGGTGAGCACGTCGGTGAGCTTGGCAGGCACGCCCGCAGCGTTGAGCTGACGGCGCGGGATGACGATGCGGTAGCGCTTGATGTCGAACCAGCGGAGGCCGAGCTGCAGAGTCTCGATGCGCTTGAAGCCCAGCACGCACTGCAGCATGTTCTCCTGTGTAGAGCCCTCGGCGTCGATAGAGAAGACGGGGTTGAGGTGCTTCTTCAGACCCGACTTTATGCCGTCGGCATCAGAGTAGCAGTAGTCTTGGGCTTTGTAGAACTCAGAGATATTCTCCGGCGTGAGTGTCATCGAGGTGTTCACGAAGTTGTGCATCCATGTATTCAGGTCGGCAGCTGCCTTATCGTACTGCTTGAGCAGGGTGTAGGCCTCGGCTCTCTCGAGCAGCACCTCGTCGGTGGTGAAAGCTGGGTAGACGGTACGGTGGTAACCGGTCTGTGCCTGCAGGTCCTTGTACTCGAAGAGATAGGGCGTGCGCCAATAGATATACTTGTTGAGGTTGGTTCCACTGTAGCGCCGGATCGGGAACTTCTCCAGGCTTGGCGAGCCCCAGATGTTTTTGGCGTAGCCGTCCTCATGGGTGGAGACATAGGCACCGTGCGAATATTTGCCCAAGGTATAATAAGCCCCGAATGCCAGACCGATACGCGAGTAGGCAGTCTGGAGCATGAGGTTGGCGTTCACCGAGGCGTCGATGTAGCGTTGCTGAACGGCCTCTTCGGTCTGTGTCATGTTGGCCAGGTCGTTATAGTCGCGCAACGAGGCACCGGCGTTAGTGCCCAAGACGCGGTTGGCGTACTCCACAGCCTTTTCCCACTTGTTGTAGAAGAGGTAGAAGCGGGTGGCGAAGGCATAGGCAGCCTGCTGGTTGAAATGGTACTTGGGCACGGTGTAGTTGGCATCGCCCACATCGGGCAGGGCAGCCTGTAGGTCATGGTCTATTTTCTTATAGTCCTCGGCCACGGTGCCGCGCTCGTAGGTCACGCCGACCTTCTCCTCGGGCTTCTCGATGTAGGGCATGCCCAGGTCCTTTGTGCTGGTCTGGTCGTTGTAGGCCATGGAGAACATGTTGACGAGCAGGAAGTGGTTGTAGGCGCGGCAGAGCAGAGCCTCGGCACGTGCCTGACGCAGTTTGTCGGTTGTGGCACCGCCTGCCTCGTCGATGGCCTGCAGGGCGGCATTGGCACTGGCGATGGCTCTGTAGCAGGCCTGATAGAAGCTCTCGGGCGACTCGTTGTCGCTCTCGGTCACGTCTTGCCAGGCGTAGACCTGGTCGGCGAAACGATTAGTGTAGGGGTTGTTCACACCGTTGTCGTCCACATTGTCCGACATATACTCGTTTACGAATATGTTGGAGTTTTGCGGATAGGCAGAGGTAAGGAGCTGAACGACCTTTTCCTCGGTATTGATGGTGGTTCTGTTGTCGGGCATCTTGTCGAGGAAGTCGTTGCACGAGGAGAGTGCCACCGAGCCCATCGCCAAGGCCAGAACCGTATATTTTAATTTCATTACTTTCATTTTCTGATATTTAATATCTGTTTGTTAGAGACCCATTCTGAGTGTGAGCGTGAACTGCTTTGGCACAGGCACTGCCACACCACCGGTATTGAAGAACTCCGGATCCTGGCCGTTGAGCTTCTTGTCAGCATAGATCAAGAAGAGGTTAGTGGCCTGTAGTTTAAGCGAGAGGTTGCTCAGTCCCCAGTGGCTGATCCAGTTTTTGGGGAACTCGTAGCCTAATGCAATCTCCTTCATGCGGATGAAGTCACCCTTGGCGATGCGTGCGTCGGAGTAGTTGTATGCGTTGTAGGCATACTTCAGATTGGTGTCGTTGCGGTTCTGCACGGCACTGGCAATGACGGGGATGTTGGTCTTAGCTTCATCGCCTGACACCTCCCAACGGTTGCGGAACTCCTTAGGCGTGGACTTCAGGTCGTCGTACTTGTTGGAGAATACGGGGTCGAGACGCACCACATTGCCGAAGGAATAAGTGATGAAGAGGTTGAGCGAGAAGCCCTTGTAGCGGAACACGTTGCCCAACGAACCTACATCAGTAGGATCAGCACTGCCCTCATACTTGAGGAACTTGAGCTTGTCAGGATCAGACTCCTGAAAGTAGATGCCCGTCGTGGTGACGTTGCCGTCCTGGTCGAGGAAGGTGGGAAGACCTTCATTGTTCAGACCGCGGAAGGGAATGGAGAAGAGGGAACGCACGGGGTAGCCCTTCATCGTGAAGCCGGTGCCAGAGACGAGGTCGATGACACGGCTTGAGGTATTGAGTTTGGTCACCTCATTGTGGGAGTGAGAGTAGATGAGGTTCGTGGTCCAGCTGAAGTCCTTGGTCTTGATGTTGGTGGTAGAGAGTGAGATCTCGACACCGTTCGACTTCATGTTGGCAATATTGCCGTAGCGCTGGATCTCACCGCCTACACCCTCTGTGTTGGCCAGACCGATAAGGTCGAAGTTGCGACGCCAGTAGATGTCGGTCGTCAGGTTGATGCGGTTGTCGAGAAAGCCCAGGTCAACACCTAAGTTGAACTCGTGCTTCTTCTCGTAGGTCAGGTCTGTATTGGCCAGGCTGCTGATATAGATGCCCGACTCGCGCACAGACGTGAACGGGCGCCAGGGCGTATTAGCTTTGTAGATAGCGTAAGCATTGGTCACGCTGGGACGGTCGCCGGTGAGCGAGTAGCTCAGACGGAGCGTAGCGTGCGAGAAAGCTGGCTTGAGAGGCTGGAAGAACTTCTCCTCGTGGGCGTTCCACACACCCGAGACATTCCACGTAGGCATCCAACGGGCAGAAGTGGCCTTGCCTAAGTAGTTGGTACCCTCGTAGCGGGCCGTGCCGGTGAGGGTGTATTTGCCCTGATAAGAATAGGTGGCGGTGCCGAAGAAGGCAGCCGAGCGCGTGAAGCGGTTGCTCAGCGTGTAGTAGTCGGTGTTCTGCTCCTCACCCATCTTGAAGGCTTGGTAAGCGTAGTTGGCCACCTCACCAAGAGAATACTGCAAGCCGTATCCACGGAACCAGGTGGTGCGACGGTTCACTGAGTTGGTCTCCATACCACCATAGAAGTTGACGATATGGTCGTTGTGGAACACGTCGTTGTAGCTCATAGAGAGACGTGTGTCCCAACCAAACATGTCGTTGTCAGTGCGGTTGTAGATACCACCGTTTGGCAGAATGCTGATTTTCAGGGCGTAGATATCGTCAGGGTCACGATAGAGCAGAGGGTTGTTGTTGCGGATAGTGCTGTTGCCCATAGCGCGGTAGCTCATAGCCTCGTTGGAGTCGTCGTGGATCATGTGCTCCTGCGAGGTAGATGTACCCTTCATAGCAGCCAGGAAAGTGAACTTGAGCTTTGTGATGGGCTTGTAGTCGATGCTGGCAGACACACGGAAGTCACTCACCTTGAGGTCCATGTAGTTAGACTCAAGCTCATGGAAGATGTTGAAGTCGGCATAGCTGCGGGTGTAATATTCGTTGGGATCGAGCGCACGCGAGGTATTGAGGGCGTAGGAGTAGGGATTGATGTCGAAGTCACGACGTACCTCACCCGATACCGCATCAACCTGTGAACCCAACGTGCCCGGTGCGCGCTGCTTACGGTAAGAGGCGTTGCCGATGAGGTTGACACTCAGCTTCTTGGATATGTTGTAGGTCGTGTTCTGGTTGACGGTGTAGCGTTGTACCTTGCTCTGCTTGTTCCATCCCGGATCGTACATGGCGGAGAGCGAGACATAGCTCTGCGACTTCTCCGTACCGGTAGACACGCTCACAGAGTGGTTCTGCATGATGGCGTTGGAGAAAAGCTTGTCGAACCAGTTGGTGTTTCTGTATTCGGCGTCGCGCAGGTAGTTGGCCTTGGCAATGTCGGTGTTGGGCAAGCCGAACTGTCCCGTGGTAGGGTTGTAAGTGGTGATGAGGTCATACATCTTCTTATACACACCACCATTCTGCGCGTTGGCAATCTCGGCGTAGTTGAGATAACCTTTCTGATAGAGCTCCTGATAGACCTCCATCTGATCCTGCGAGTTCATGATGTTGAACGTGCTGTAGCTGGGCTTGAGGCGCATAGTGAACTCGCCGGTGTAGTTGATGTGACTCTGTCCGGCCTTACCTTTCTTGGTGGTGATGACGATGACGCCTGCCATGGCGCGTGCACCGTAGATAGAGGTAGCTGAACCGTCTTTCAGGATCTGGAAGCTCTCTATATCGTCGGCGTTGAGTCCTGCGATTGCAGAAGAGATCAGCGTTTCGGCATTACCCGAGGAGAGCTCATCGGCAGAGACATCGGTCACGTCCTCCATGATGACACCGTCGACAACCCACAGCGGCTTGCTGGAGCCATAGATAGAGGTGGCACCACGCACGCGGATCTTCGGTGCTGTACCAAAGGTGCCACTGACGTTCTGCACGCTCACACCGGCAGCACGACCTTCAAGCGAGCGGCTGATGTCGGCCATACCGTCGATCTTGGCATCAGAGGCACTGATCTTCGTGGCCGCACCGGAGAAGAGGCGCTTGTCCTGCGTGGTCATACCTGTGACCACGACTTCTCCCAAAGTACGGTCGTCGGACTGAAGTGTAACTTTCATGTTGGGTTTGGCAGCTACTGTCTGGCTCTTCATGCCAATGTAGCTGATCACCAGCTTCTTTCCCGCTGGCACTGATAGCGTAAAATGTCCGTCGGTGTCTGTGACTGTTCCGACTTTACTTCCCCCGTCTACCATGACAGAGGCTCCGATGATCGGCTCACCGTCTTCCTGCGATATGACTGTGCCCGTAATCTTCGTTTGGGCCAATGCCATACCAACAAAGAGGAACAGACAGGCAAGGATCATGCTCATCCTTTTCTTCATAGACTCTCTCTCTTTGAATTTTAATAAAAGTTATAAAATACGAATTACTTCCTTGTAAACGAGTTCTCTCTTTACTTTTACATTCTTGTTATATATAGAACCATTTGCTACACTCCGATTACTATGTTTTTCATCTCTTCATATCAAAATGTAATACTTCTACTTAAGAACGTAATAAGTATACGAACAATCTTCTTACGCATTTTTTAATACAATCGCAAAGTTATATCAAAAAATGCAAACATGCAAATTTTTGCTATAAAAATATGGATTTAAAGCCGTTTTTCTTTCATTTGATAGAGAAATGCAGGTTAGTAGCTTGCTTTTTTGCACTTCGAGGGTTCTACCATGCACTGAGTTCATCGGCGATCTCTGGCATTTGGGTCTTATGAAATGTGGGGCTCTTGATGCCTGTGCGCTTCTGCCGGATATAGTCTTTCAACAGGAAGACGGCGTGAGGATGGAGCTTGACGATGGCAAAAAGGTTGCACAGCGTGATGCAGCCCATAAAGAAGTCGCCAAGGTTCCATACCAAATCGAGACTGGCCAAAGCGCCGAAGAGCACCATGACAATGCCGTTCATCACCCGCACGAAGGTCAGCCAGCGATGGTCGGCAGTGAGAAACTTCACGTTCATCTCGCCATAGGTGTAGTTGCCGATGATCGACGAGAAGGCAAACATGAAGATAGCTACGGCAACAAACGTGGGACCGACAGAGCCTATCTCGTGCTGCAAGGCGGTCTGAGTGAGCTGAATGCCATTGAGGCTGTTGTCGGTGTACACACCGCTGAGCAGAATGATAAAGGCTGTGCAACTGCAAATGAGCAGGGTGTCGGTGAAGACGCTGAGCGCCTGCACCAGTCCTTGCTTGACGGGATGGCTGACATCTGCAATGCTGGCCGCACAGGCAGCAGAGCCTTCACCGGCCTCGTTGGAGAACAGTCCGCGCTTGATACCCGTCATCATCATGGCGCCAAAGGTACCACCGGTGAACTGCCGGAAGCCAAAAGCATTCTCAATGATAAGGGCGAACATACGCGGCACAAGCTGAATGTTCACGGCCAGGATGACCAGTGCCAAGAGGATATAGAGCACAGCCATCACGGGCACGAAGATGCTGCTGACCTTTGCGATGCGGTTGATACCGCCAAAGACGCAGGCTGTGGAAAGCGTCACAAGAATGAGTCCCATCACCCAGGGTTGTATGCCACAGGCTCCTTGCATGGCTCCGCAGATGGTGTTGCTTTGTATGGAGATGTAAGCCATGCAGAAGGTGATGGTGATCAGCACAGCGTAGAGACGTGCCATCCAGCGTTTGTGCAAGCCAAACATCATATAGTAGGCGGGGCCGCCGATATAGCTTCCCTCGGTCTTGCGCTTATAGAGTTGGGCCAGCGTAGACTCCACGAAGGCGGTTGCTGAACCGAGCAGGGCGATCACCCACATCCAAAAGATGGCACCTGGTCCGCCTACGGCAATGGCTGTAGCCACGCCGGCGAGGTTGCCGGTACCCACACGGGAAGCTATGGAGACGGCGAAAGCTTCGAACGATGAGACATGTTTCTCATGAGTTTTCTTTGTAGAGTCGCCCAACAGACGTATCATCTCGCCGATCATACGGAACTGCACACCACGTGTCTTAATCGTGAACAGTACGGCACAAACGATGAGAACCGCTACAAGAATGTAGGTCCACAACACATTATTTATATTAGTGATTGCGGTGTTGAGCCACCCGTCGGCTGAAAATATCTCTGTCATCTCTCTGATACTTATACGAAGTACTATTTGTCAAATCCGTGACAAAGGTACAAAATAAATTTATTTAGCGGTTCAAAATGCAAGGGAAATCTCCATAATAACCGATATTTTGACAACATCTCTTAGATGAAAGCCTGCGCAAGTACTCCGTAAGTCCGAAGATCTGACATTCGTGAAACTTGTGTGATCCGTGAGAAACAGACCGTCCTGCCGTGAGAAAAGGCTTATCGATATCGCCAGGCCTACTATCGTTTGAGGAAACTTTTAAGTCTTTCCGACCGTGGATGGCAGAAGATGTCCTCGGGCTTTCCCTCTTCCTCGATAATGCCACCATTGAAGAAGAGCACACGCGAGGCTACATCGCGGGCAAAACTCATCTCGTGAGTGACCACCACCATGGTCATGCCACTATGAGCCAAGTCGCGCATGATCTGGAGCACCTCGCCCACCATCTCGGGGTCAAGGGCCGACGTGGGCTCGTCGAACAGCATCACGTCGGGATTCATCGCCAACGCCCGAGCGATGGCGACACGCTGCCGCTGTCCTCCCGAGAGGCTGTCGGGCCAGGCATCAGCCTTGTCGGCAAGTCCCACACGCAGGAGCAGACGGTCAGCAGTGGCGGAGGCTTCCTGCCGGGATAGCTTTCCCAACGTCACGGGAGCCAGCATGATGTTGCGGCGAATGGTCATATTGGGAAAGAGATTGAACTGCTGAAACACCATACCGATACGTTCCCGCATCTTGTTGATGTTGATTTCCGGCGACGTGATGTCAGTACCCTCAAAGAGAATGTGACCGGAGGTGGGACGCTCCAGCAGGTTGAGACTGCGGAGAAAGGTGGACTTGCCACAGCCCGAGGGTCCAATGATGGCGACGACTTCGCCCTCGCGGATGGTGGTGCTGATGTCGCGCAGCACTACATGGTCGCCAAAGGCCTTGCAGAGATGGTCGATGGTGATGAGCGTCTTATCTTTCATTTTTACGAAGTTTCTTTTCCAGCACACCCACTGCCGATGACAGGCTGAGCACAATGGCAAGGTAGATGATGGCTACCACCCCCAGAGGGAGGATGGCATCATAGGTGATGCTGCGGATGATGTCGCTGCCCTTGGTGAGGTCTACCAAGCCGATATAACCGCTGATGGACGTTTCCTTGAGCAGGGTGATGAGCTCGTTGCCGATGGCGGGCAGCACGTTTTTGAAGGCTTGTGGCAGGATGATCAGCCGCAGAGTTTGGCTATAGCTCAGTCCCAGCGAGCGCCCGGCCTCGCTCTGTCCGCGGTCGATGGACATGATGCCGCTGCGCACCACCTCAGCCAGATAAGCCGAAGAGTTGATGCCAAAGGCTACGATGGCGACGAGCACCTTACTCACGTCGGCAGCGGCAAAGATGACATAGTATATAATAAGGAGTTGCACCATCGTCGGCGTGCCGCGGATGATGACGAGATACAGCTTGCACAGGGCATTGAGCACGGCGTAGCGGCCGGTGCGGTCGTGGGTGGTGCGCACGATAGCAATGAGCGAGCCGAGGCAGAGCGAGATGAGTATGGCGAAGAGCGTGATGACGAGCGTGTTGCCAAGGCCTTGCAGCAGATAGAGATAGCGGCCTTCGACGAGGAAGTCCTGCCGGAACTTTTGCGCAAGGCTCTGTGAGTGCGCCTCGTGATGTGAGGTTTTCACGATGATGACCTGACGACTACGGGCATAAGCGTCGGTGAAGCTGACGTTGCGCAGACGGTCGGGTGTGACGGTAAGAGCGGCTGCACCGACATCGGCTTTTCCGGTCTGTACCGAGGTGACCACCGCATCGAAGTTCATATCCTCCACTTGCAGCGTCATGCCGAGCACGTCGGCCACGGCCTGCATGAT
This sequence comes from Hallella absiana, assembly GCF_025457485.1. Lineage (NCBI taxonomy): Bacteria > Pseudomonadati > Bacteroidota > Bacteroidia > Bacteroidales > Prevotellaceae > Hallella > Hallella absiana. Next base: position 31,525 of record NZ_JAMXSP010000013.1, on the reverse strand, counting down.
GTCGATGTCGATACCCACCACGCGCCCGTTGTCGTAATACTCATAGGGTTGAAAGGTAGCGTTGGTGGCCACGACGAGCCGACCGTTGGGCCGCCCGATGGCCTTCGGCTGGTAGGCAATGCTCATCTTCTGACGCAGATGGCGGTTGACAATGGTGTCGAGCGTGCCGTCGTTGCGCAACAGCTGCAGTGCATGGTTGATGCTGCGCACGAGGTCGCGCCGTCCATGCGCCACACAGAAAGCATAAGGCTCCGTGCTGTAGGCGTGAGGCAGGATAGCCAGTCCGTCGTTTTGCACCACGAAAGCCTTGGCGGGCTGATCGTCCTCCACCACGCAGTTGACCTTGCCCTGCAAGAGTGCCTGTATGGCATCGGCCGTTTTGGTGAAGCGCTCTACCTGCGTGCCAGCCTTGTCGTGCTCCATCTTCGATACCTTCGTGTCGGAGGTAGTACCCAACTGCACACCGATCTTACTGCCCGGTAAGTCCTGTGCAGAACGAATGGCCTTGGGTTTGCCTGCGCAACCCACAAGTGTCATCAGCACCAACAGCACGACTCCTATGTTTATTCTCTTCTTCACTGTTTCTCTTTATGATTACTCTTAGTCCCTATCTCTTTACGCTTTTACCTCTTTACTTTTTTACCTTTATCTTATTTCCTCCATCTTCACCACATCGTAGCCTTTGATCTGCACGACGATGAGGTGGAGCTGTGTGCCGTGGAGCATAGTCTGCAGCTTGTGGTCGGCGGCGTAGGTCTTGATCTGCGCGACGGCCTCGGTCCACTGTTGGGCAGTCTCAGCCTCGGTAGTGTCAGTCTTGAGATACTTCAACTCCAGGATATAGCTGTGGGCAACCATCGGGTAAACCGTGTAGTTGGGCAACAGGAAGAAGTCGCAATAGCCATGAGAGAACTCCATCTCGGGAGCTACAAGGTAATAAGGGTCAAGCGAGAGGAACGCATTCATGAAACCTTGCAGGTTGCGCTCGCCTTCGATAAGCTGTCGCACGGCGGTAGTGTCGTGGTAAGCCTTGAGGATGTAGTCCATCATCGGTCGCCAGTTGCCTTCCAAAGCAGCCTGATAAAATGGAACGTTGAGCTGCGAGACTGCAATAGGATAAATCTGCTGGAAAGCCTGAATCAGATAGTTGTAATACTGTTTGCGCACATTGTTGTTCGGAATACCCAACTTCAGCATAGCGCCTAAGGTGCCACGAATGGTGAGCATGCCATAATAGAAGAGCAAACTGACGAAGTTGTCTTCGTCGGTAATGCTCTCTGCGGGGAAGTAGCTGTTGATCGTCGAATAGGTGTAACCCGTGTGCATGATGTCGTAGATGGTTTGCCGACGCTCCTCGGTCATGTTGCCGATCTCGATAAGGTTGCGCAGTTTCTTGTAGTCAGTCTTCGTATTCGGGTCGACCATTTCTTCCGGCTTGTGTCCTGTATCGACAAGTGTACTCATATAGTAGCACACCATGTCGCTGTTGAACATGCTGGGCTCACGACCAAAACTGTCCTTGGCAAAACAATAGTTGTCGTACCATGGCTTAATATCAGCGATGATACTGTCCTCAGTAACTTCCGGCTTGATGGCACCTGCGTCTTTGTAATAGCGGATCATCTGTCGCACATCTTCCTCTGAGAAGCCGAGCATCTGGTTGAAGCGCGAGTCGATGGTCATGTTCAGCGCGATGTTGTAGCCACTCGTCAGGTCGTCGAGCGTGATGGGAGCGACGCCGAGCATGATGATGCGGTCGAACATCGGCTTGAATAGCTTGAACACGTCGCGGTAGAAGCCTGTTCCGTGGGTGAGGTCGTGGTAAGCCTGTTGCCCCTTCACATTAAGAACATTATTGGTGAAGTTGTCATATTCGTCAACGATCAGGTAGAGACTGCAACCAGAATCTCTTGCAACATTGTTAAGACGGTTGAGCATGTCTATGCCTGTCTTTCCACGAAGTACCTCGTCTTCACAGCCTTTCGGATAGAGATATGCGTATTTTCTAATAAAAGACTCGCATTGACCAGTCAGATAGTTATTGAAGTTGCTACTCAGATTATCAATGTCGCTACCCACGCAAGAGAAGTCGAGATGCATCACCTGGTACTTGTTGCGGTACTCCGTCGGATGTTCAGCGGCATACATTCCCTTGAACAACTCTTGGAAGTTGTCCTTCTCATTGATATCGTAGTAGGCTTCGAGCATGTTCAGAAACAAACTCTTGCCGAAGCGGCGCGGACGGACAAGGAAAAGAAAGTTGCCTGCCCGTTCCATCCGCTCGAAGTACATACTCTTGTCCACCAGATATTTGTTTTCCTTCCGCACCTGCTTAAAATCTGAGATGCCGTAGGGAATGCGCTTGAAATCGTTGTTCATCGTCTTGCTGCTTATCGTTGTTGCAAATATAACCTTTTCCTTTCAGATAAGCAAAACTTGGAGGAAGAAAATAGAAATAACCACGACGACTTTCTCACGACAACATTGTCAGACTGCCAAAAGAAGCGCTTGTCACGCTCTGATTTGTCTTGCTTTCTGACAATTTTCGGCCTCTGAGAATGCGATTTTTTCGAGCAGACACTACTCTGATTGGAAAATCGCGATTCTGGAGATTTTTTATAAAACACTAAAAGACAAGCACTTGTAATTTGTTGACATTTGATGTCATCGCCAAATGTCTTTTTTTACGCTGTCAAAACACTGAGATGACCTTGTCATCTCAGTGTTTTGACCTCATCATCTCAGTGTTTTGACAAGGTCATCTCAGTGTTTTGACAAGGTCATTCCACTGTTTTGTCGAAATTTCCATGTTTTTGTGGGGATTACACAAGCCTTTTCCGATTAAAAGCCTTCATTGCTCGCTCTAGAATGAAAGAGAAACATGACAGACTTTTGTAAAGCTAATTCTACAGCTGTCCCGCCTCCACGAGGAGCACGACACGCTCCGTGAGGCGGTCGACGCCCTTGGGCTCATAGTCCTTTTTCAGGCTGGCGCCAAACACCCAGGCGAAGGCTTGGTAGAAGCCGGCACGCACGGGACCGAGAAAGGCCTTGATGAGGTCGTAGCTGGAACTGTTGCATTCGCGATAGACGAGCTTGATGAGCAGCTTACCCTGGCTGTAGGTGAGCTTCTTCATGCGTGGCGTATACTCCTTCTTGATGGCCGCCTCTACGCGCTTCATGTGCTCGTCCTTGGCCTTCTTGTTGGGCAGCGTCTCGAGGTAATCGCCGGTCTCGATGATGATGCGGTTGACTTCCTTGGCAATGGGGAGCACTTTCTTCACGTTGTAAACCAGGCGGTTGAAAGCAGCACGCTCCTGCGCGTTCTTGAAAACGGGCTGAGTGAACACCCACACATTGTTGAGTTCCACATACTGGATGGAGTCACGCCCCATAAGCACCTTGCCCACCTTCACCATCGGCACGAAGGTAGGGTTGTCCATATCCACCTGCATGTCCTCGGGATTGACATGGCCCGGATGGTCGATGTCGCCCTGTGCATGGGCGGCAACCACCATGCAGAGACACACGGCAAGCAGCGCAACGTGCTTCCACATTCTGATGATGTAATCTGCAACCTTCATAACAGCCGCAAAATTACACAGATTTGGGCTGATACGAAAATAAATTAAGTTATATTTTGATGACTTTCGCACTCTCAGCGCAAAATCGCCTGATACGATCACCGCTTCTTTCTGCATCAACGACAAATGGATGGGGACAGAAGCAAGTTCAAAGAAGCAAGAATGACAGAATTGAGAATTCACAAAAAGAAATGCCGGCCACAGGGAGTGTGACCGGCATCTGCTATGTTGCGCTCAATCGCTTATTCCGATACCGTGCTCGACACGTTTTGTTTCTCGTAGTAAGCCTTGTAGTCCTCACCGCCATATTTCAGTCCGAGATCCTCTCCGTCGATACCGTCGCAGACGCCCTTATAAGCCCACTTGTACTTGCCGTCGAGGTCTGTCACGGTACCCGTGCCCGTGCCCTTTATTTTCACGGTAGCACCTATCACAGGCCCTTCAGCGTCTGTTACAACGCCGTGGACTGTGCGGTTCTGTGCCGACGCGACCATTGGGATCGCCGAGATGATCCCCAAGGCAGCGAGTGCCTTGATAGCTTGAAAACTTTTGTGTTCCATGGTCCTTTTATAGTTTAGGTTGATGTTATAAGCGTATTAGGCTATGATCAGCTTTATGTAGCGTTTCATTTGTTTGCTGTGGATTGCCATGGACGCAAAGTTAAAAGTTTTTAGATTTTCATGGGTTCAGTTTTGTTTCATGCTCGTTTCTGTTTGTTTCAGACGTGTGCTGAGCGGCATATTGGCTGGGGGTGATCCCAAAATGCTTGCGGAAGACGGTGGAGAAATGCGACTGACTGTTGAAACCGCAGTCATAAGCGATCTGTGTGATATTGATTTTTCCCTCCTCAATCAATTCTGCCGCCCGCTGCATTCTGATGTTGCGGATAAACTCGGCAGTGGAGATGCCTGTCAGCTCCTTCATTTTGCGGTGGAGCTGCGCACGGCTGATGCCTACGTCGGCGGTGAGCGTCTCCACACTGTATTCCGGATCAGTGAGGTGGTTATTGACCGATTGCATGACACGGTCCATGAGTTGCTCATTGTTGCCTGTGGTAGGTGTGCGCTTGATATTCTCGACTTGGTCACGTGTTCCAGAGTATTTGCCTTTGAGCCTTCTGACGTTGTCGACGAGATTGTCAATGACAGCATGGAGCTCTTCCATGCTGAAAGGCTTCTCCATATAGGCGTCGGCACCCGAAGAGATACCTTGCAGCCGGTCGACGGTCTCGCCTTTGGAGGTGAGCATCACCACGGGCACGTCGTTGATCTGTGGATTGCCCTTGATGCGTTTCAGCAGTTCTATTCCATCCATCACGGGCATGATGATGTCGGAGATGACCACGTCGTAATGCTTGTCAGTCAGCAACGCCTGCAGTGCGTCGCGCCCGTTGGCAAAGACGTCGAAGCGATACCATTTGCCAAGCTCGTTGGCGATGTATTGCGTCAGCTCTGTATCATCGTCGACAAGCATCACGCGACAACCACGATTGGCCTGCTGACGTGGAGAGGCTTGCGGATGCTGAGGCTTTGCTGCGCCTTGAATATATGGCAGCGTGACGGTCATGCAGGCACCGCTGCGCCCGTCCTGCCGGTTGGCTGCGAGGATCGTGCCGCCGTGCATCTTGACGATAGACTGGCAGAGGTTGAGGCCGATGCCGGTGCCGGACAGGTGTTTGCCGGGATGGTTGCGGCCTTGATAGAAACGCTCGAAGACATGACGTGCCTCCTGGCCGCTGAATCCGCAACCGGTGTCAAGCAAGTTGACGACGACAGAAGTCTCGTCGTGGGTGAGACGGAAGCAGATCTCTCCGCCATCGGGTGTGTATTTAAATGCGTTGGACAGCAGGTTGATGAGCACCTTCTCGAAATTCTGCGGATCGACGGAGAGCCACAGTTCCTTGTCAGCGTGCTCAAAGTTGAGGGCGATATGCCTTTCACGGGCGTTGTACTGAAACATGGCACAGACACCCTGTATCGCTGCCACCATGTCGGTATCGGCGTATTGCAGTTGCATCTGGTTCTTGTCAAGCTTCCGCTCATCCAGGATTTGATTGACGAGTAGCAGCAGTCTCTTGGCGTTGCGGTCGATAGTGTTGACATCGTTTTCCGAAGGAGTGCCACTCAACGTCTGTCGCAGTTTGGCCAAGGGGGCAAGGATGAGCGTGAGCGGAGAGCGGATGTCGTGTGTGGCATTGATGAGAAACTGCATCTTCTGATCTTCAAGGTCTATGGTCCGCTTGCGCTCGACATAGTACAGAACAGCTACTACGATGCCCACGGCAACAAGCGCATAGACAAGAAAAGCCCAAAGCGTGGCATACCACGGCTGGCGTATGACCACGGTGATGACCTCTTTGGGCGTAGACATCTGACCGTTGTACACAGCGCGGGCTTCTATGTGATAGGTGCCGGGCTTCATTTCGCCCAATGTCAGACGGTTCACTCCTGCTTCCAACGACATCCATGGCTGTTGGTCATTGATGCGATATTGATAGATGATGTCGGCAGCGTCGGTGTAGTTGAAAAGGCTGAAGTCGAAGGAGAGATTGTTTTCGTTGTGGCTGAGCTTCAGTTTCCCAAAAGGCAAGGCTCGCTCTTCGCCGTTGACAGTCAGGCGGGTGACGGACACGGTTCTGAGCCGGATGGTGTTGTGACGCACGTGCTGCGGTGTGAACATCGTCAGTCCGTCGCTGGTAGCAAAGCAAATGTCATCGTTGTCACTATGTATGGCAGCGCCCGGAATATACTCTGCCGAGGCGAGGCCATTGCCGTGGATGTGCCCGATGAAGCGGTGTCGCCGGTGGTCATATTGCCAGATGCCGTCGGTGGTACTCAGCCATAGGTCACCGCTATGATCCTCCACGATGCCATAGACGGTGACGTTGCGCAGGGCTGTGTCGTCGGGCATTCGTCTTGTCGTCCGGTGTTGGCGATCGTAGACGAAGAGCCCCTCGGTGGTACCCACGAGGATGTCTTTGCGACGGTTCTCACAAAGTGCGTAGACCTGAATTCCCCGTAGCTGACATTGCCAGCCCAAGACAGAGAAGGAGCCAGTCACAGGATCCATGCAAGCCAGACCGTCTGCTGTGCCAATCCATAAGAGACCTTGATGGTCCTTTAGCATTGTTCTCACCCAGTCGTTGACCAACGAGGGATGACCTTTGGCGTTTTGAGCCATTGAATATTGCCGAAGGTGATCTGTGGTGGGATTGTAAAGCAGTAGTCCTTTTCCGAAGTTGCTCACCGCTAAGATTCCGCGACCGGCATCAGCGATGGCATTGATTCCCCAGCCCTGCACCTGTAGTTTGCAGGAGCGGGCACCGGTATTGGGGTCATAGCTCCACAGTGCGTTTTCAGTGCCGAGCCAGTAGTGACCGTCAGCAGATCTCCATAGTGTGTTGGGACTCTCCGGTGCGCTGATTCTGCCACTGACAGTGCCGTCGGCAGAAAAGTGGTAGATGCCTGCTTTCTGTACGACACACCAGACGCCACCCTTACCATCAGCAGCAATAGAGGACACGCTGCTGCCTAAGCGTACGCCCTTATTCGCAAAGGAGACGGCACGGAAAGGTGTGGCTTTGTGGCTGATGAGATAGATGCCTTTCTTGTAGCAACTCACCCATAGATTTCCGTCGCGGTCTTGGTAAATGTCATTGACGTTGGCTGCAGAGAGATTGAACTGAGAATTGTCATCGGTGACACTCTCGAGTTTGGAGCTTCCTTTTCTGATGACAAAAAGCCCATGACCAGAACTGCCGATAAAGAGATTGCCCTGCCTGTCGGCAATGCCTTTGCGCACAGATACTTGCTTGTCGAATATCGTAACGCCAGAACCGGCGTGTGAAAGGCTTGCCGTGGGCTCGTCGTAGTAGAGTATGCCATACATGCAGATCATCAGCACGCCATGCGGTCGCTGTATATAGCTCATCACCGGACCGACGTCGCTACGGAAGTCGGTCACGCGGCGCGGATGAAGTCCGTTGAGCGTCCAGCGGCTGATCATGTTGTTGTGGCTGCACCGCCAAAGCACGCCTTGGTGGTCAAGGAAGAGTTTGCTGGCAAACTCGTCGTCCTGCCCTCGTGAGAAGGCTTTAAGCCTTATGGCCTTGTTCTGAATCTTGTCGATGGCAAAGAGTCCGTATCCTGCTGTGCCGAGAAGCAGTTGACCATTGGCCGTTTCCACGATCGACTCCACACGAGGCTGTATTGTGTCGGGAAAACGATACCGGACAAAGCGATTGTGCCGTGCGTCGTATCTGGCCAGTCCTTTGCTGCATCCCACCCACAACTGCTTGTCGCGGCTGAGAAAGAGTGCCGTGATCTCGTTGCTGGGCAAGGATGTCGTGTCTGACTTTGCGGCATGATACACCGAAAAGTGGTAGCCGTCGTAGCGGTTGAGTCCATATTCCGTTCCGATCCAGATGTAGCCGTAGTTGTCCTGTATGATGCTGTTGGTGGTACTGGCCGACAATCCCTCAGCGGGAGTGTGGAGCAGGCCGTTGTCGGCAACCAGCACGAGGAAGACTGTCAGTAGGCTATATAATAATAAGGTGTAGCGTTTCAGCATGAGATTTAGATGTTATGTAGGGTTGATGGGATAGTTTCACTACAAAAGTACATCTTTTTTATGAGAAAGCGACACGAATAGCATAAAAAAACGGCAACCGTTCCTACGGAAGGTTGCCGTTTATATCTTTGTTCGGAATTGCCGGAGTCTTATTCCGGAAACAGCCTGAGAATTACTTCACCGTGATGAGGTAATAGTTCTTCTTGCCGCGCTGCACGAGCAGGTACTTGCCGTCGATGAGATCTTCGGCAGTGACGGGCTGGTCGAAGGCGGTAAGTTTCTCCTTGTTCAGGCTCACGCCATTGCCCTTGACCATCTTTCGCATCTCGCCCTTGCTGGGGAAGATGTCCCAACCGTCCTGGCAGAACAGGTCGATGGCTTTTTGTCCGAGCTGGTCCTTGCCGAGTTCGTAGTGAGGTACATCCTTGAAGACATCTACGAGCGTAGCCTCGTCGAGCTGAGTGAGCTGGTCTTTGGTGGCCTTACCGAAGAGAATGTTGCTGGCGGCGATGGCCATGTCGAGGTCCTCTTTGGAGTGTACCATCGTGGTGACCTCAGCGGCGAGTCGTTTTTGCAGCACACGGCGGCCTGGATCCTGACGGTGCTCAGCGATGAGCGCGTCGACGGTCTCCTTATCGAGGTCGGTGAAGATCTTGATATAGCGTTCGGCGTCTTCGTCGCTGACGTTGAGCCAGAACTGATAGAAAGCGTACGGAGTGGTGCGGTTGCGGTCGAGCCAGACGTTTCCGCTCTCGGTCTTGCCGAACTTCTTTCCGTCGGCTTTGGTGATGAGTGGGCAGGTGAGGCAGAAGGCTTCGGCATCGTTGCCGAGCGTGCGGCGGATGAGCTCTGTGCCGGTGGTCATGTTGCCCCACTGGTCGTTGCCGCCGAGCTGCAGACGCACACCATAGTGCTCATACTGATAGAGGAAGTCGTAGCCTTGGAGCAACTGATAGGTGAACTCGGTGAAAGACAGACCGTCGCGAGCCTCGCCGTTGAGACGTTTCTGCACGCTGTCCTTAGCCATCATATAGTTGACGGTGATGTGTTTGCCGATGTCACGCACGAAGTCGAGGAACTTATAGTCCTTCATCCAGTCGTAGTTGTTGACCAGTTCTGCTTTGTTGGGCTCCGTACCGTCGAAGTCGAGGAACTTGCTGACCTGCTTCTTGATGGCTTCCTGATTGTGATAGAGCGTGTCCTGGTCGAGGAGGTTGCGCTCCTGGCTCTTTCCCGAAGGATCACCGATCATACCCGTGGCACCGCCGACGAGCAGATAAGGCTTGTGTCCGCAGCGCTGCAGGTGACGCAGCATCATGATGCCGCAAAGGTGTCCGATATGCAGAGAGTCGGCAGTAGGGTCGGTACCCAGATATGCCGAAACGAGATGAGTATTGAGATACTCTTCAGTGCCCGGCATGATTTGGGCGAGCATGCCGCGCCATTTCAGTTCTTCTACGAAGTTTTTCATTTTTATATGTTTAGGGCTCATAGAGCCGATGATGTCATCAACAACAGATGAAGGGGGAATTATGGCACCGGGTCGTAGCCGCTGCCTCCCCATGGATTACAGCGCAGGATGCGCCAGATGGCCAGGAGCAGTCCCTTGACGGGGCCGTGCTTAAGGATTGCCTGACGCGCATATTCCGAACATGTCGGCGTGAAGCGGCACGAAGGTGGCGTGTAGGGCGTGATGAACTTTTGGTAGAACACGATTGGCTGCACCAGCAGCCATGCCAGGCCATGTGAGACGAAAAGCAACAGTTTCTTCATTCGTTGCTACTCAAAGAGTTAGGAGTTGGCTGTTCCTTATTGGTGCCGGCCATCTTCTCGTGAATGCGCGCGAGAAGGTTGACCACGCTTTTGTTGACCGTAGCAGCGTCAGGCATCCTTCTGTCCATCCAGATGAAAGCGATGGCGAGCGGCCACTGCGCGACAAGGCTTTTGTTGTGGCGGTAAGCCTCTCTGACGAGTCGCTTGATGCGGTTGCGTTTCACGGCTCTTCTGAAGCAGTGCTTGGGCACGCTGATGAGGAACTTGGCCTGTGGTCGTTGCGGCCTTTCGTCCTGCTGTTCGTCGCTGTCTGTGGTAGGAATCAGCATGTACACAGCTCGGATCGGAAAGGCAGACATCGAGTGGCTGTTGCCCTCCTTGAAGAGTGCGTCTATGTCTTTTCGGTGATAGATGCGCTCACTCTTGCCAAGTGTCGGTCTAAACTGTGTCATGTGTGTGATTAGTCCTCGCCGTTCTCTTTTTTCAGGAAAGCTTTGAGAGCGGCAATCATCGATGGATATTCCTTGGTGCCCGCCATGAGCGAGACGGGTAGTCCAGCTTTTTCGATGGCTTTTCCTGTGGCAGGTCCGAAGGCACCGAGCTTGAGTGAGCCTTCCTTGACGTTGGGGAAAGACTGTGTAAGATAGTTTACGCCGGTAGGAGTTGAGAAGATCAGCATGTCGCAGTCGAAGTTCTTCACCTCTTCGGGGGTGAAGTTGTTGCTCAACGTGCGGTACATGACACATTCGGTGTGGTTGAGTCCCTTGGCATCGAGCATATTCTTGATGTCGTCGTTGTGTACGCTGCTCAGCGGCACGAGATATTTCTCCTGCTTGTGCTTCATCATCACGGGGATGAGATCATCGATCTTTCCGGTGTTTCCAAAGAACACCTTTCTCTTGCGATACTGCACGTATTTCTGTATATAGAGAGATATCGTCTCGGTGACGCAGAAATATTTCATGTCTTCCGGAATGGTAAGCCGAAGCTCGTTGGCTAATTGAAAAAAGAAGTCAATGGCATGCCGTGAGGTGAAGACGATGGCCGTATGTGAAAGAATGCTTACTTTCTGCTGGCGAAATTCCTTAGCAGTGAGCCCTTCTACTTTGATGAAAGGGCGAAAGACGATCTCTACCCCGAATTCTTTCTCGATATCGTAATACGGGGATTTCTCGCCCGCCGGTTTAGGCAGGGAAATCATGATCTTCTTAATCATTGTGTCCTAAAAGTTTATTTTTAAATAATTATCCGTCAACACCAGTACACCCCACAGGGAGCCCAGTGGCATGAGTTCAAGTGCACAAAAGTACAAAAAACTTTGCACAACAACGCTCGTTTTGCGGAAAAATATCAAGTAGGACTTATAGAAGGCCAACAATTTAACTAAAATGACGACAACAGAGGTGTAAACTATGGTTGTTTGCAGCGATAAGTTGAAGTAGACCGACAGCATGACCATCGGGAAAAGAGCGATACCTTCGACCGAAGAAAGGAAGAGCATACTCTTGTTCCATTGTTCGTTTTTTTTCTTATCAAAGAAGATCCAGTTCACAAAAGCGTAGAGCAGAGCCTTGACGCCGAAGTAGAGAAGGAGTATGCCTGTGTAGATGCCTACCGTAAGGTATTGCGGCACGGTGAAGGAGGTACCGGCATAATTGCCGGTATAGAAGAAAAATACCAACGAGAAGAGCAGGCAGGTCTGCAACAGCAAGAATAGCTGGAAGCGCAGCTCGCTACTGGTCTCGGTGATCTCGGTGGTGCCTTCGCGTTGTGTATAGAAGAAGTTCTTGAATTGTCGGCGGATGAAACCTCCGGACTTGGCGATGGCGATGAGGGCAAAGACAAAGCAGGCGATGAGCACCGAAGAGATGAGGTTGTCGCTGGCGATGGAGTAGGGCACGGGATCTCCCGCCACTCCCTGCCGGTAAGTAGCGTACTCCGGACGATAGATGGAGTCGGGCTGTACGAGCGAATGACTGTAGTACAGCGGCCGGTTGAGGTTCATCTTTCCGAAGCCTGTGGGCTTGGTGGTCGGCGTGCGCAGTGGATTGTGGTAGTGAGCCCAGTCGACTTGTGGAAACTTATAGTTAGCCCTGATGGCCGAGTCCTGTTGCCAAGGCGTTGCCGTGGCGGGCAATGTCTTGATGATATCCCATGGAGATCGGTAGCCACTCTTGTGGTTTGTGGCAGTGTGCTGCTTGGTTTGCACGGGTGTGGCAACTGCCGTAGAATCGCTTTGCTGTATCATTTGCTAATCAAAAATACAAGAGACGGCCCGGAGGCCGTCCTTGTGTGGAGTGGCAGGAGCAGAGCATTGGCGAAGTCCCCGCCCCTGCGATATTATAAGCCGAAGGCCTTGCGGATGCGCTCTACCTGGTCGAGCTTTTCCCAGGTGAAGAGCTCCACCTCCATCGTCTTTTTCTCGTGATAGAGGCTTTCAAAAGTTTTCTTGACTTTCTGGCACTGGCGTCCCATGTGGCCGTAGGCAGCAGTCTCGAAATAGATCGGTTGGCGCAGGTTGAGCGTGTCCTCGATGGCTTTGGGGCGCAGGTCGAAGAGGTCTTTCACTTTGCGTGCGATCTCACTGTCGCTCAGGCTGACATGGCTGCGGCCGTAGGTGTTGACATAGACGCTCACGGGCTCAGCCACACCGATGGCATAGGCCAACTGCACAAGCATCTCGTCGGCCACACCGGCAGCCACCATGTTCTTGGCGATATAGCGGGCGGCGTATGCTGCGCTGCGGTCTACCTTGCTGGGATCCTTGCCCGAGAAGGCACCGCCGCCGTGTGCGCCGCGTCCTCCGTAGGTGTCGACGATAATCTTGCGTCCGGTCAGTCCGGTGTCGCCGTGAGGACCGCCGATGACAAACTTGCCCGTCGGGTTGACGTAGTATTTGATGCCGTCGTGCATCAGCTTGCGCTCACGTTCGCTGGCGTTGGCCTCTGTCTCGGCAGCGTTGGCCAGACTGTTGTCGAAGAGTCGGCGCAGTTTGTCGCCGGCGGCTTCCTTGACGCGAGGGATGAGGATGTTGATGACATCCTCGCGGATCTTGGCAAGCATCTGCTCGTCAGCCTCTTTCTGAGCCTTGCGGCTGTCGTCCTTAGGCTCGACAAACGGGTCGTGCTGTGTCGAGACCACAATGGTGTCGATGCGCACGGGCTCGTTCTGCTCGTTGTATTCCATGGTCACCTGACTCTTGGCATCGGGACGCAGATAGGTCATCACCTTGCCTTCCTTGCGTATCTGTGCCAAGGTGTACATGATCAGATGCGACAGGTCGAGGGTGGCGGGCATGTAGTTGTCGGTCTCATTGGAGGCATATCCAAACATCATGCCCTGGTCGCCGGCGCCCTGCTCTTCCTCTTTCTCGCGGCTGACGCCCTGATTGATGTCGCCGCTCTGCTCATGGATTGCCGTGAGGATGCCGCAGGAGTTGTAGTCGAACTGATACTCGGCTTTGCTGTATCCGATGCGCTTGATGGCTTTGCGCGCCATGGCTTGCAGGTCGATGTAGGCGTTGGAGTGCACCTCGCCCATGATCACTACCTGTCCGGTGGTGACAAACGACTCCACGGCGCAGTGAGCCTTAGGGTCATAGGCCAGGAACTGGTCGAGGATGGCATCGGAAATCTGGTCGGCCACCTTGTCGGGATGTCCTTCCGAAACGGATTCTGAAGAAAATAGATAACTCATTTTTCCATTACTTTTTAAGCGTGGAATAACGCCAAGTAACCGTAAAATCTGAGGGTGATTTTGCAGTTTTAGCATTTTTTAGTGTGGTTGCAAGCAGCCAAATTCTTCCACATTGATGAAACATATTATAAAACTCGCGTGCAAAGTTACGGATATTTTTCCAAATGACAAAGAAAAACAAGGTGACAAGTATGCCTTTTGCCTTTTTTTCATTAACTTTGTAGCGTCAACTGTTACAAGCATAAACAAAATCAACTATGGATAACTTACAGAAAGTATTTGCAGAGAAACTGCTGAAGATCAAAGCCATTAAACTTCAGCCCAACGATCCGTTTACATGGGCATCGGGTTGGAAGTCGCCTTTCTATTGCGACAACCGCAAGACGCTGTCCTATCCCGACTTGCGCAGCTTCGTGAAATTGGAGTTGGCTCATGCTGTGCTGGAGCACTTCTCCGAGGCTACCGCTGTGGCCGGCGTGGCTACGGGAGCCATCGCCCAGGGGGCGTTGGTGGCCGACGAGCTGAACCTTCCTTTCTGCTACGTCCGTTCGAAACCCAAGGACCACGGCATGGGCAACCTCATCGAAGGCACGCTGCCCGAGGGCTCCAAAGTGGTCGTCGTGGAAGATCTCATCTCCACGGGCGGCAGTTCGTTGAAGGCTGTTGCCGCACTGCGCCAGGCCGGTTTCGATGTGGTGGGCATGGTAGCCAGCTACACCTACGGATTCCCGATTGCCCAAAAGGCGTTTGAGGATGCCAAGGTGAAGCTCGTCACGCTGACCGACTATGAGCACGTCGTGGAGAAGGCTGAGGAAACGGGTTATATCAAGGCTGAGGACATCGCCACACTGCATGAGTGGCGCAAGGATCCCGCCAATTGGAAGAAATAAGTTGAGACATACCTTATCTATACGCACATATATAATATGAGTACAAAGATAGAAAGCACGATCCGACAGATCGGCTATCCACAGGCATCGGTTTATGCGATGCTGAGCGATCTGAGCAATATCGACCGAGTGCGCGACCGCCTGCCTGAGGACAAGATCAAGGATTTGTCGTTTGATGCCGACAGCATCTCGGTCAGCACGCAGATGGGCACAGTGAAGCTCGTCATCGTGGAGCGTGAGGCACCGAAGACGATAAAGTTCGAGACACAGGAGAGTCCGCTGCCCTTCAACTTCTGGATTCAGCTGCTGCCCGTGACAGACACCACGTGCAAGATGAAGCTCACCATTAAGGCGGATCTCAACCCCTTTATCAGCGGCATGGTGAAAAAACCGTTGCAGGAAGGTATCGAGAAGATCGCCGACGCGCTGCAAATGATACAGTATGAATAATGAATGTTGAGTGGTGAATGTTGATATTCATCACTCAACATTGTTTTGATTCGTCACTCTTCATTCATTACGCTTCATTCATCACTCTGGTTCATCATTTGCATTATTCAATATTCATCATTCTAAATTCATCATACTAAATTCGTATTATGGCCAATAAACTGTGGGAGAAAGGATTTGAAGTCAACAAAGAAATAGAGCGGTTCACCGTGGGACGCGACCGCGAGATGGATATGTACCTCGCTAAGTACGACGTGCTCGGCTCGATGGCACATATCACCATGCTTGAGAGCATCGGTCTGCTGGAAAAAGACGAGCTGACAAAACTGCTCGCTGAACTGAAAAACATCTATCGCACGTGCGAGCAAGGCGAGTTTGTCATCGAGGACGGCGTGGAGGATGTGCACTCCCAGGTGGAGCTGATGCTCACACGCAAGCTCGGCGACCTGGGCAAGAAGATCCATTCGGGCCGCTCACGCAACGACCAGGTGCTCGTCGACCTAAAGCTTTTCACGCGCCATGAGCTGATGGAGGTCGTTGACGAGGTGAAGAGTCTGTTTGACGAACTCATCCAGAAGAGCAACGAATACAAGGACGTGCTCATGCCCGGCTACACCCATCTGCAGATCGCCATGCCTTCGAGCTTTGGCCTGTGGTTTGGTGCTTATGCCGAGAGCCTTGCCGACGACATGCTCTTCCTGCAGGCGGCCTATAAGATGACCAACCGCAATCCT
Source organism: Hallella absiana (assembly GCF_025457485.1). NCBI lineage: Bacteria > Pseudomonadati > Bacteroidota > Bacteroidia > Bacteroidales > Prevotellaceae > Hallella > Hallella absiana. The sequence continues at coordinate 15,829 of NZ_JAMXSP010000013.1, read as the reverse complement.
CTCGGCTCGGCAGCGGGCTATGGCTCTTCCTTCCCGTTGAATCGCACGATGACGACAGAGTTGCTGGGCTTCGACTCGATGGACTATAACGTGGTCTATGCGCAGATGGGACGTGGAAAGATGGAGCGCAATGTGGCCTTCGCCCTTGCTACGGTGGCCGGCACGCTAGCCAAGATGGCATTCGACGCTTGCTTGATGAACTGCCAGAACTTTGGTTTCGTGCATCTGCCCAAGGAGTGTACCACGGGATCGAGTATCATGCCGCACAAGAAAAACCCCGATGTCTTTGAGCTCATCCGTGCCAAGAGCAACAAGATACAAAGCCTGCCGCAGCAGATCATGCTCATCATGAACAATCTGCCCGTGGGCTATTTCCGCGATCTGCAGATCATCAAGGAGGTGTTCCTGCCTGCCTTCGACGAGCTGAAGGACTGCCTGAGCATGGCGGCCTATATCATCAACAAGATAGAGGTGAACCGGCATATCCTCGACAACCCGATGTACGATCCTATTTTCTCCGTGGAGGAGGTGAACCGGCTGGCCGCTAATGGCATGCCGTTCCGCGACGCTTATAAGAAGGTGGGGTTGGAGATCGAGGCTGGGACGTTCAAGGCCGACCACCACATCCATCACACGCATGAGGGTTCCATTGGCAATCTCTGCAACGACCGTATCCAGGAACTCATGGACAACACGCTCGACGGCTTCCACTTCGAGAGGGTGGAGGAAGCAGAGAGAAGATTGCTGAATGAAGAATGATGAATGTTGAGTGAGCCCAATGGTGAATGTTGACTGTTGGCTGGAACCATGTGTCATGTTGGGTGCCGGAACAAGGGAAAGCCTGTGGCCTTAGTGTAGGTGGGGCACCATGGCTGCCCTAATGCCGCAGAGCACTTACTAATTACTGTCAATGATGGCGGGTCGGGAATAAATCTCGCCCCACATTATTATTATATAGAATAGTCGCAATGAAGAAAGTATTCAGAATCATTATGCTGGCCATGACGGGACTGCTGTCTGCTGCTCTCTTCGTGGCTTGTGGCGATGTGGAGAGTGAATTCAGTACAGCCCCCTGCGCGCTGTACTTCGACAATCAGACCCACAACAATGCCACGCTCGCCGAGGCGATGACACCGTTTTCCGGTATTTTTGTCACCATCACCACCACTTCAAAGAGTGGCGCGCAATATTTCGTGTTTACCAACAATCAGGGCAGCAGCAGTCAGGTTGTCTTCGATGCCAAGGATAAGCAACGGCAGCAGGCCGGACAACTCATCCTTGGTCTGAACGGCGCGATCATTGTGGGATATGGTTTCTCCGAGACGTTCTACGCCTACGACCGTGAGTGCCCCAACTGCTTCGACTCCAACGCGCTGCCACTGCGCAGCTATCCGCTCAAGGTGAACAGTGCGGGTATTGCGTCCTGCTCCAACTGCCACAGAACTTATGATCTCAACAACGGCGGCATTATCGCTTCCGGCAGTGGGGGCAAGAAGATGACACGCTTTCCAGTCGTCACTACTGGCGCTTACGGGCTGCTCAGCGTGAGATAGTTGGTTTTTCTTCGACTACAAAAGCCTTACGAATGCCAAGAGATCGTATGGTAGTTGGATGAATGTTGTGATTTGCTTGAGTATATTTATTGACAAAAGTGCATCAGGATTAAACTTCATTCTAGAGAAACCATGAGATGAAAATGGATGCGTATCGTTCTCGGATGAATGAAAAAGTAGCTACTCGACGACAAAAATGTGGCTTTTATGGATGAAATCAGTGATTTCTCTTGGTCATCTCAGTTGTTTCTCGATGAGAAAACTGTGTTTTGATGGAAAATTCTCTAGAGAATTTTTCGTCAAACTACTGAGATGACAGCACAAAAACGGTACTTTTACAAGAAAAAGCCATTGTTTTTGCCATGAATCTTTCCGATTTCGATAGAGCCAAAATGAAGAAAATATAGCCAAAGATGGTAATCGTCTGAATATCAGCTTGTTACAGAAATACTTCCAAAAATCACGAAATTGAGAGCAAACAACCCTTTGGTCGAGAAAATCGCCTGGAAAATGGATGTTTTTTGTCAGTTTTATCAACAATTCATGAAACGATAGTCGAACGTCACCTTCTACGCCCTCATCACTTCCGACGCATGACGCGGTGGATATCAGCCAGGGTCTTGTCAAATGGACCGCTATGCTCCAGTTTGAGCGTACACATAGCAGCAGCGAAGCGACCAGCCTCCTCGCAACTCGCACCCTGCAAGCGCATCCACAGATAACCCGTGGAATAGGTGTCACCACAGCCTGTCGCGTCGACGAGCACCTGAGGTTTGTAGGCCGGCACCTCATAGAATCGCCCCTCACAATAGATCAGCGAGCCATAGCTGCCCAGCGTGATGATCACCTCCTTCACACCCATGTCTGCCAACTGTAAGGCCACCGTTCGTGGATTTCTGGAATGCGTGATCACCTCCATCTCATGCTCGTTGAGCTTCAGAATGTCAGTACAGGCCAGGATGCGCTCCTTGTCCTTCCAGTCCACAGCACGCACCTGCTCGCCTGACACTTCGCGCAGATAGCCTTGCACATCGATGCTCACCTGACCCTTGGTAGAGAGATACTCCACTACCTCAGGCGAAAAGTCATCGGCCAACAAACTGCCTAGATGAAACACCTTCGCCTCCAACGGCTTCATCTCCTCCAGGGTGAATGGATCCGCCTTGGCCAGCACACGCTGCGTACGGTTGTCGGAATTAGCACCATACTTGTTTTCAAAATACACCGTATGGCGACTGTCATAGCAACGTACGTCAATGCCTGCCTGACGCAGCTTCTCTACCTCCGGAAACTGACCTTTCCCCACTTTTGTCACCAGTTCATAGCTCACCATCTTCGGCAGACGGCTAATGCCGTAAGACATATAAAAAGAGGTGCCACCGGCCATATAGACGGTGCTCTCCGGCGTGATGATCTTATCGCGGGTGATATGCCCGATGCAGCAAATATCTGTCATATTAGTTGTTTATACATTGCAAAGATACTGCAAACGAGTGAAATAGCAAAGAAAAATTCCTTTTTCTTTGCTTTTCCGATTCTTCCTTCTGTAGTTCCTTTAAACTTTTAACCTAAAAAATTTGGATTTTCTCCAAGAATGTTGTACCTTTGCACTCACTATTTACATCATTGCGTATTCTTACGCGCATGCCCAGATGGCGGAATAGGTAGACGCGCTGGTCTCAAACACCAGTGCCGCAAGGCATCTCGGTTCGAGCCCGAGTCTGGGTACTTTTATTACATCATGATAATCGCTAAAGCCTTATAAACAAAGACTTTAGCGATTTTTCTTTTCCCGATTTGCTCCATATTTGCTCCATTTCTATTGAATTTGACTGCATATAGTGCCGTTCGATAATGGTCGTTCTCATTCGTTTTCATTCGTTTTTCGCCATTACTTTTGCTTCTTTGAAAATATTCCTTTATCTTTGTCGAAAAATAAGCAACTATGGATAAAGCAGACATCAGTGACAAGGTAGAGTATGTGATAGCCGCTATCAGCGAATTCGGCAAGCGCCACGGACTATCGCATGTTGAAGCATATCGCTATCTCAAACGGTTTCAGGGGATGGATATGCTCGACAAATTCTACGACGTCATGCATACGCTGAGCTTCAAAGACGTCACTGACGACCTAACCGCTTTCTGCCATCGCCACGGAGGGGCATTGGTATGAAGCTATATCACGGTTCGACAGTGGAGATAAAGGAAATTGACATTGCCAAGTCTAAACCGAACAAAGATTTTGGACGTGGCTTCTACCTCAGTGCCGACAGGCTACAGGCGCAAAGGCTTGCGGAGTATAAGGCTTATCAAATTGGCGGCAATCCAGTTGTCAATGTCTATGACTTTGACGAGCGACTGTTAACGGATGGAACGCTGAAGGTAAGGAGGTTTGATAGCTACTCAAAGGATTGGGCAGAATTCATCTTCGCTAACAGACAATCAAAAACCGGAGAAAGCGTTCACGACTACGATGTTGTCATTGGCCCCATAGCCAACGACAAGGTCGGTGTACAGGTGCGTAAATACTTTGACAAGGAAATCACACTGGAAACGTTTCTCGAGAATTTGAAATATATGAAAGGTATTACTTTTCAGTATTTCTTCGGCACTGAGAAGGCAATCAAATATCTAAGAAAACTATGACTGACTTTGATTATATGTTAGAAGGGATGACTCGCGACCTCACTGTCTTGCTTATGGAGCGGAGAAAGATGCCAATGACCGATGCTTTGGACACGCTCTATAACTCTGAGACATACGAGAAATTGTCCGACCCGCGCTCCGGCCTCTATTTTCAGGCTCCCGGTTATGTCTATGATTTCCTTGACAAGGAAATAGAGTACGGCAAGATGCAATGATGATGGTTCTTCATGTAATAAAGTTGATTTGGCACTTGCTCCGAAATGCGATAATTCGACGGAGTAAGCACGACTTAATATTCTACCATGAGGACGATGGAGTATGGTATGTGGACTTCCCTGATTGGCCGTTCGCGCACCACAACCTTGCGATGGTCGGTGGTGCCGACAAGTTGTGCAGCTACTTGGCGGATGGCAAACAGACCGTTCGCGTTGAGGTCGTTGCAAGCCAGCATCCCCTTTCCCTCTCAGGTTATGGTCTCTTGACCAAGACCTACAGCAACCTCTTCTATGGAACGGATTATAACGTAACTAGCTTCAGAAGCTTCCATCGAAGCGTATGGATATGCCCCGTCACGCTGTTCGTGCTGGGGCGATACCCAAGGTGCATCTACGTGAAGAAGAAATAAAAAAGCCCTTATGCATCTAAACAAGCCAGTCTAATAGAAATAGCTTTGCAATGCGATAAGAGCCTATCTTCTAATTGAAAATTTACGATAATCCAAATTTTTTTCTGCAACATTTTTTTCTTTATTGCTAAATTTTTCCTAAATTTGCTGTTGAATAGATTAAAAACATGAAGCCAATGGCAATAATAGATATTGTAAAATACGAACAACAAGACGGGGTCATCGTGCACAAGTTCCCTTCTTGTGATTTGCGATGGGGATCTCAATTGGTTGTCTACCCTGGTCAGGTGGCATTTTTCGTAAAAGGAGGTAAGGTTTGCGACAAATTCACGGAAGGTACTTATACTCTCAAAACGAACAACCTCCCACTTCTGAACAAGATAATCAATTTACCATTTGGTGGAGACTCACCTTGGCAAGCGGATGTTTGGTTTGTTAGTACGCTAAATCGCCTTAATCTCAAGTGGGGAACAGAGACTCCGATTTTGTTAGAGGATCCAAAGTATGATATTATAGTACCTGTACGAGCATATGGTCAATATGGCTTCAAGGTCAGCAACCCCGAGCAATTCGTTTATGGTTTGGTGGGCAACAGGTCGGATTTCAAAGAATACCAGTTGCAAGCTTACTTCCGTGGTATATTGTTGTCAAAACTAACAGAGGTAATTGCATCTAAAATTACATCAGATAAAGTGTCGGTTCTTGACATACCTACACATATCAGTGAACTATCCAACTATAGTGAAAGCGTTCTTAAACCTTATTTCCAAGATTATGGGTTAGATCTCTTGCTATTTAATTTCATCTCAATTAACATTCCAGAGAATGACCCGAGCCTAAACGAAATAAAGAAGGCTAAGAATCTGTCTGCACGGTTGAAGATTGCTGGCAAAGAGAACTATAAGATGGAACGTTCTTTTGACGTAATGGATAAGGCTGCCGAGAATGAAAGCGGAGCAGGAGCCGCATTCATTAATGCTGGATTAGGAATGGGAGCGTCCATGAATATGGGTAAGCAAATGGCTAGTCAGTTCATTCCAAATTCCGACTCAAGTAACGAACCGCCGCCAATACCAATTAAAATCGAATATTATTTGGCTATAAATGGAAAGCAACAAGGGCCATATACAGCAACTCAAATTCAAAGTGCAATAGATCAAGATAATTCTGTCTTAAGCATATTAGCATGGAAAAAGGGGATGAGTACATGGGCTCAATTGTCAACTTTTGCTGAATTTACGACTTCAACAAGCAGTGGTTCTGTACCACCACCAATACCGAATAATTAAAACTTAAATAAAATGAGCTTAGTAAATGTAAAATGTCCTAATTGTGGAGCTTCCATACAACTGGACGATAGCAGGGCAGAAGGATTCTGCTCATACTGTGGCTCCAAAGTAAGATTGGAAGAAGCAAAGAAACTGACAATTCAAGGAACTGTCAAAGTAGATTCATCTGATGAACTCGCAAATCTATATCAAATAGCAAGACGAGCTAAAGATTCTAACAACAGTGAAAATGCCGCGAAATATTACGAGATGATACTCGTAAAAGACCCTAATAGCTGGGAAGCGAACTTCTACACGGTATACTTTAAGGCTATGTCATGTAAGATTGGTCAGATATTTGGAGAAGCGGACAATGTTAATAATTGCATCAAACCTGTATTTGAACTCATAAAGGCTAATGTAAAGGACGCTAATGAACAGCAGAAAGCTGTTGTTGAAGTTGCGATCAGAACATTATCGTTGGCTCAAATGCTTTACAATGCCGCCTTAAACCACTTCCAGCAATTCATGTCTGTCCAAGGTCAAGCTGACGAAAGTGCAAATACCTTATATGCATGTGGAAAGATAGCGTATACTATAGGTGATGAAATATACGCCAATTTTGATAGTTCCTTATACAAGGACTTGATTATCAAGGCATGGTCACAAGGCATTGACTGCAATCGCAATTCAAGTAGTGCTTACTCGATGGCAAGAGGAAATATCCTTCAGCCTCAAAATTCTATAGCGGAACAATACAGATCTAAAATTCAACAGTTGGATCCCAGTGTCACTCCTCCTGCAGCATCTAGCGGCTGCATGGTTCTGCTTGTAATTGCAATGTCGCCATTCATAGCACTACTTGGTTGGCTATTGTGCAACTAACTTGAATAGACAAAGGATTAGACGACTCACACAATCCATTCTATGAGAATGTGATTGTGTGAGTTGTAACATTTGTTATAGCTTATACTGGTTGACGTTATAACCTTGGTCGACAAGCTCACGGAGGAGCTCCTCACGGCTGCGGTGACGGACATTCGGGTTCTCGCCACAGGTGGAGCCTGCCGGGATGTTCTGCGAACAAGGGATGCGGAGAATGCTGGGCAGGCGGAAAAACATGGTGTTCTCGATATTCTTCACCTCTGCCGTCAGACGGGCACCTTTCAACCGAGAAAGCCGACGGGTGAGAGCAACTTCTATCTCTCGTGAGAAATATTTGGCGATGAGCTCCTCCTTAGAAATCTCGTCTGCACGCCAGGCACGAACGTCCTCAGGCTCAGCACGCTTCGATATGCGACCGTACCCCTCGATGCCAATGAACAGACTGGGAGGAGCTTGGTATGCCTCCATGATGTTGAACTTGCTCATATCAACGACAGAGGGAATGCCATACATTCGAGGCTGCTTGGCACGTTCCTGCGCACTTTTCTCACGCTTCATCTGTCTCAACTCGGAAGACACATTATTTATATAGAGGAATTGACGATAGTTCTCCTCCTGTTCCTTAGCAAGCTGCTCCTTGCATTCCGCAAGCTCCTGCAAAGCTTTGTCGCGTTCGGCGGTGCGCCGTGCAAGATCGGTCTTCAGTTTCTCCACCTTCCCCTGCCAAAGCGCAAGCGTATCCTCAGCCTCTTTGACCTTGCCTTGCAGTTTCTCTTTCTCCAAGAGCAGGTCGGACTTGCCAAAGATGTCGGTGACCTTGTTGAGTCCCATGAGCATGGCCTGCTTGCCTTTCTTCGTAATCTTGAGCTTCCTGACTTCCGACTGGAGCTCAGCAACTGTCTTGCGGATGAGGTCCGCTTTCTGTAGCAACTCCTCATTCTCAGAGCGTAGCTGGTCGTTGCTCTCCTGACACTGCGCTATCTCCGCCTGCAGGTTCTCGTTCTGCTGTTGCAAGGCAAGACTGCGCTCCGCCTCTTTCTTGTTCTTGTATTGTACGGCATTGAGATGTTTGACATCGGAACTGACGCCACGCTCCATGCCGAGGATTTCAGCAGTCATAGTCTGCAACTGCGACATGTGGAGCTGGTTCAGCGCAAGGCTCTTGCCGTTGGGCTTTGTCCAGTCGAGACACATATGGGCATGAAGATTCGGCTTCCATTCTTCGCCTTTCTGTGACGGATGAGCAGTGCTGTGTCCCTCATCACAATGGATATGGATCTGCATGGTTTTGATGCCGAACTGCCGTTCCATGGCCGTGGCGAGTTGTCGCAGCTGCTCCATGGTGGTGGAGTCTCCAATGACGACGACAGCCTCACGAAGCGGTTGGGCGGTCTTCTGCATCTTCTGTCCGACGGCGGTCTTGTAACGATGTGCTATGTCTTCGCGGACTTCATTCATACTCTTTCCCTCGTAGCGTGGATCAAACCACGACTCGTTCAAATGGGAAAGGTCCTTGCGGATGTAACTCAGTTCCTTGTGGCGCAGGTTGTGACGCTCACTGCCTGCTTTCATAGGTTGGATGTTGATACTTGTTTTTTCCATAGTATAGAAATGGTTGAAATGGTTAGGATAGTCATACTTCTTAAAATGGGGTCGAGGGGCAACGCCCCCGAAAGGGTCAAGGGAAATGTGTTCCCTTGCACACATGTCCCTTTAGGGTCATAGTGTGCTATAACCCTGCTGGGGCAGGGTAGCTCTGCGAGGCTTTCCCAGAAGATGCTAAGGAGGCCTTGTCTTGTCAGTGTCCACACCTTTCTCAGAGGCTCTTGCCTTCAAGAAGTCAATGAGCCAGTCACCAATGTCGATCTTCTTCTCACGCTCATCATCAGTGGCAATCCTTTGGAGAAGGTCGGAAACAATGACGCGCTTGGGCAAGAAAAGAAGTCTTGCACGCTCCTTCCACTCATCATAGGCATCCACGTCGGGGAGTAGAATGACGGTGCGGTTGACAAGCGCACTTGTCTTATGCGGGGTCAGATTACATTTCCCTCCCGTTGCCAGCCACGTATATCGGGGATAGACCAGCGAGCCGAGCAGAGCACTCTTTTCCGACTCCACTATGGCCACCACATTATCTATAGGGTCGCTGTGGAGGATGTGCTCCCCGAAGAGGCACTGGCTCAGGACAAAGTCTCCGGTCAGCTTTCCCGTCTGAATGAGTTTGGAGTGTACCCAGTTGACAGCATGGGCGGTCTTCACCCTATGCCCCGTTGTGGCATCATATTGCATGATCTTACCCGAACGGGCATTGCCGTTGAAGTCCAGTTGCCAGTAGATGATGCTGCCGTCTTTAGCGGAGCCGATGAGGTAGCGGCACTGCAGCCGTATCAGGTCATCCTCGCTGACATGGCACTCGGTGCGCAAGAAGCGGAAGAAGTTGTTCTCTCGGCTGAATGAGTTGACGACGTAGTCGAAAGGAACAAACATCGGCTCTATACTGTCATTATGCTGTGCCATCATCATTCGTCTTACAGGTTATGGCATTTCCACCGGCTGTCCCATTGGACAGATGGGACGGTTGGGACACTTGGGACAGTCCGTCCTGTCCCGTCTGTCCCACTTGTCCTGTCTGTCCGTCTGGGACGCCACTGACCTCACGCAGCATACGATCCACGGTGGACTTGGAGACACCCATGCGGCTGGCAATATCGCGAAGCGAGAGTCCCGATGCCGAGAGCAGTCGTGCCTCCTGTACCTGCTCTTCACGGTTGACCATCCGGAGGTGGTCGTGCTCTGGTGCCGTTCCCATGTTGATGAACTGCACCATAGTGCCGACTTTCTCAATATGGCAGACCATCACGTTGTCGCCACCGTACCGCATCTCGCAGTTGCGCACCTTAACCTGCTTGACGTAACGCATATTGCCGCCCTGCGCACTGAGTCCGATGGCAAAGCAACTGTCGATAAAGTTGAACAGTTTCTTGCTGCCCGCGAGGTCGTTCTGGGTGATTGGCATGCTCATGTTGCGCTTGGGTGTATGAGCGATGATAAGGATAGAGAAGCCGTATTTGTTTTTCAATGTCCGCAGCCGCTGTACCAGTGCCGCGGAGTCCTCGCCTTTCTCCATCTGCATGCAGAGAATAGAGATGTTGTCGATGATGAGTATTCTCGCTTTTGTCTCCACCGCGGCATTCTCGATGTTCCTCATCAATGCGTCTTCGAAAGGTTCGTCTATAGACGCAATGAGATTCATGTCGGGCTGCACGCGGTAGAGTGTGGACGGGAAGTGATGGAGGTTGCCCTGCTCATCGGTGAAACGGAGCTGGAACTGCTTCTCCGACAACTCGAAGTCGAAATAGAGTACCGTCTCACCCGTCTTGGCGATGTCTTCGGCAATCTGTATGGCAAGGATGCTCTTGCCGACATTGCTGTCTGCAAAGAGACAGCCTATCTCATGCTCAAACCAAAACTCACCGTAGAGCTGCTTGGGATTCGCCGTCATGCTTGCCTCCGTCAGCGTGCGGTTGGCACTCTTGATGGAGAGCATGCCTACGGATGTGGGAACGCCTGCACTGGTCTGCTCGGCACTTTGCAATTCAGCACCTATCAGACTGGCTTTCTGCCAGGATGTGGGATTGCTCATATCATTCATATCCTATCCCTCCATGATTCGTTTCACATCGCTGAGCCGATAGTTGACACGGCTGCCTATCTTCACCGGTACAAGATAGTTACGCTTGGCCCACGTCCAAAGAGTTGTGTCACAAACCTTGAGCATGCGCTTCACCTCGCCCTTGGAGACGAGTTTTTCGCTGTCTTGCTTTTCCTTCGTGTTGGCAGACGGTGCCTGCTGACCTGGGGCAGAGGATATCATCGCCAGTACTGCCGTGCCGAGACGGCAAAGGGTCTCCACACCCTTGGCGGAGATGATGAACTGGACGTTGCCGTTGTGTTTCTCAATAGTATCGACAAGGCCGTGGGCCAGTAGTAAGGCTTCGTAGTCACGCTCGCCGGCATGACTTGTGTTTTTGAAATTGGCAGGTGTATTCATAAAGAAATATATGGTATTGATAGTTAGGATTATCCTGCTGCATGGACTTATGTGCCATGCAATAGGTGGTAAGTAGTAGTCTGACATTTGTGGGCACTCCCATTGTGTTCGGTATGCCCATAGTTCAAATTTCATGGTGGCGGTCTTGCCCGCACCCATGATAAGGTTGATGTGATGTAAACTCGATCTCTTGCCATATGCACATTTTTAAAATGAACGGAGCCTAATGACTCCAAAAGACAATAATGTGCAAATGGTCGGGCTTGTCTTGACCCCTTACAGCCGCAAAGTTAGGATGTTTTTTCCGTTTCCTCGGAATAAATTTTCGGAGAAAGCGTCAAAATGAACAGATATTAACAAAATAGACACTAAATTAAAACTTGTTCACAAAGATTCGGAAACGAGTATACCTATAGCAAGCTCCCGGTTGCCGCAATGTCCACTGCTACATGTTGCCGCAACCATACCTTTCTTGGAAAGAGGGTGATTGGCAATGCCGCTGCTCCAACTTGGTGCCAGTTATCTTGGCGCCTTAACTTGGTCCCTAAATTCATTTATAGATAAGGGGCTAAGATGATTATAGGCTAATTTACTGATAATAAGAGTGTTGAAAGTTAATCGGTTCTTTTCAACTTGGTCCCTAATTTGGTGCCTAAAAAGAATTTAGGGACCAAGATAGGATAAGGCATAAATCGGGGATAATGTATTGAGTGATAATTAGTTAAGAAACAAAATCAAGATCTTAAACTTAGTGCCTAAATAAAATCAGGCACCAAGTTATTTCGGCACTAAGTTTAAACAGTTTTATATTTCTGTATACTACTTCTCGGATGTTCTGGGTTCGTCATTTCTATTTTGCCTTCATCAAGCAAAGGCTTAAGATACTTGTTTCTGAATTTGGTTCTGTCACTATATCCCATAAATCCAAGTATTTCGGGCATTGTTCTTGGTACAGAACAGTATTGCAACAACTTGTTGAATTCTGTTTGGCTCGGTATAAGTTTCTTACGCCCCTTATGTCCAGCCTTTACTTTCTTAACTTCATTGTTCGGCTTCACCACCACTTCAAACACTGTGATCTTGTCTACATTGAAGTCTATAGGCGGATTGCCGTTTTCCTTGAACAGCTCCTTCACGCGGCTCACGCCACGGTTGAACATATTCACATATCCAAGGTTCTTCAATGCCTCGGCTATGATGGGATTGCGGTAGTCGTTGACATGGGGGAAGTTCTCGGGGCGTGCCTTGCCATATAGTCCGCCTGCATTCATTATCTCCAAACGGTCGCTGAACTCGTAATAGCGTATCGGCATGTTGGAACTGTAGTCGCGGTGCATGACAGCATTCAGTAGCAGCTCCCTGATAGCTTCCCGCGGATAGTTGACGACTTGCTCCTCGCGAAAGGCAGTCACTGGCACCGGCCTCGTCGTTACGACACTGTTCTCCGTAAAGGTGTCGAGCTTGGGCAACAAGTCAAACAAGCAGCTTGTGAACATACGCTCATTGAGTATGTCGGAGGCCTTGTCGTTGCCGCCAAACTTCACGTACTGCACGTATGCACCGGGTATAAACTGTTTCGGACGGTGAGCAAAGAGTATCACAGCAGCGTTTGTCGGGCAATGACTGTCCATATCGTACAAGCCTACCGATGCCATCTGTTCTTCCAGACTTCTGTTGTCAGCAGCCAACACGTCAGCGTCAACGGCTTTGGGGAGGTAGCCATTGCGTATCATGTCAACATTCAAATCCGACAGCTTGGCGCGCAGACACGGAGTGACATCGAATGTAGCCATGTTGGCCGTACGTCGCTCTGTCAGTATTCGTTCCTCGTCCTCGGAAGCGATGTCGCGTCGGGGCCCGATACGCACAAACACACGACCACGATAACGGACCGGTGTCATCGGCGACGGCTGCACCTCACAGACAAGCAGTTCACCTTCGGGAAACTCATAGCGGTCAACGCTCATGGTCGGTATCGGCAGTATGTTGCCATCCGAGCGAAGGGCAGCTATGTTCTTCAGCAAGGCATCCGTGACCTTGAAGCTGGGCTTTATTTCACCGTCGTCCTCAGCGCCTATTATCAGATAGCCGTTCTTGTGAGAGCCGGGCAGATCATTGGAGAACGCACAGATAGCCTCACTGAACTTGTCTTTATTACCAGTGGACACTGTACGCTCTATTCGGTATGTCTCAGTGCTCTTCAAGAGCTGTCGTAATTCTTCCTTCGTTATCATAATCGTCTGTTCTGCCTGTATGTATCTGTTGCAAAAATAATGGAAATACGCGAAACGGCAAAAGAAAGTGTGCCTTTTCATTGCCAGGTATGGCTAACTCTATCGTCTCATTCCGATTTTATTGCTTGGTCGTATGCTCTTTGCAGGTTCATCCACATACCAGCCGACACACCGAGTACCATTTCAAGTCCCTGCGCTATATTGTCCGTCATCGCCTTTTGCTCTGCGATGATGCTTTCAAGGGCCTCCGGTGTACTGCCAATGAGCATGGAGAGGTCCCTGGTGTTGTAACCATGGGATTCCAACTGTCGCTTGAGGATTGAACCGGGATGAACGGGGGTGAAAGCCTGCTTAGTCGTATTGGGCTCCACTGGCTTTTTGTCGGTTACCCTCTCCAATTTCTCCATCATCTCTTGCCTCACTTCTTCGTTGGGAGCCCAGTAGCGGTTGAAGGCATCGCTGTTAGGGTCGTGACCGGAGAGCGTTGCCACCAAGCCCTTGTCCTTGGTCTCGAGATAGAGGTTACCTACAAAAGTGCGACGCGCCATGTGGCTCGATGCCACCTCGTAGAGTTTCTTCTGCTCCTGCCGGCGTGTTGTAGGGTTGAGAATCGTTACCATACGGTCAAGCCCCGCACGCTTAAATACCTCCTTGATGTCCTCGTTATAGTCCTGCTGTGTAGTAAATGGGAACAGACTTTTTCCCTCTCTGTTCTTGTATCTGTCAAGGATGGCATGACTGATGCTGTTCAGTGGTACGCGGATCGTCCGTGGATTGCCGTCAACCGTCTTGCCCGCGATATATTCTACTGCGTCGTTGATGATGTTGTCACGGGTCAGTGCATAAAGATCGCTCACGCGACAGCCTATGAGTGTCTGGAAAACGAAGATGTCGCGTTGCAGGGCGAGCCGGGCATCATCAGAGAAGTCGGTATCGAGCAGTTTGTCCCTTTCCTCAAGGGTGATAAACACGGGAGTGCCATAGACGGGCTCATCGAGGTGAAACTTATCGAAGGGACGGTTCTGTGTCAGTCCGTTGTCGTAGCACCAGCGAAAGAACGTGCGTATCTTGCAGAAGTAGTCGATGAGCGTGTTCTCGCCACGTGGCTTGGACGGTCGCTTCTCTGGTGCGGCCTCAAACAACTCAGGATAGTTGTCGCGATAGATATGCTCGTTCTTCACATACTTCCAGATGTCGTGAAGCATCGTCTGGTCAACGTCATCTATATATAAGGTGAACTTCCGCTTACGCGGATGGGTAAGGCGCACGAAGAGCTCATAACGCTGCAGCACGCGCATGACTACACGGTTGTTCCGTATGCGAATGTCCGACAGCGGATGCATCTCAAGGTAATAGTCGTATAGCGACAGCAGCGTTTTCTTTTCCTCTACGGTCTCCTGCTTGTACTTTAATGGATTGTAATACTTGTCAAGGATGAGCTTCGGCCAGTTCTTGTCGATATTGTCGCGGTCGTGCTGGTAAGCGTCCTCGAAGAAACGGCGGATGGCGGTTACTTCCGTGTCGACCATCTGCCGCATCTCCTCATCGCAGACCATGCGACTTTTGATTTGCTGGTTCTTGCTGTCCCAGAGATTGGGATTGACCAAGATCTTCGTGACAAGGAACTTGTCGATGGATGTGCCTTCCTTGAAGCGTAGCGACAGTGGCACCTTGGATTCCAAATCTGTTGGCTTGAACTTTACCGATGTGCGGATAAGAAATCTAATTGTCATAATCGTCGTTGTGATAAGGGGTTATGATTACGGTTGCAAAGATAGATAATTTGCTCCATATTTGCTCCATATCTCCCAAATATTTTCAAATAAGGCTGAACGACTCTGAAAGTTATGATATACGCAACATGTTGATAATCAAACGATAATAGATGATTCTGAACGTTTCTAAATACATTATCATTTGCTCCAATTCAGTATTCGCGCCCCCGAGTCTGGGTACAATATAAATCCCGTAAGTCCTTTCATATAAAGAACTTACGGGATTTTTCATTTCCTCTTGGGAAACATTTGAGAAACATTTCGGAAGTTTCCTCTTTTTACAGATTCAAAACGCTCGCTTGAAAATGAGGCAAATGAGACTTTTCATTTCAGCCATTGAGATTTAACGCATCCGTATCCAGCCACGCATCCGTAACCACCGTAGATATTAGTATATGTCGGTTGGATGAAGGCAAGACCATGCTCTCCTATATCATTATTGTTTATGTCATTGATAGACTTCAGTATTTGATAAAACTCCGGCGATAGCGAGAAAAGTTCGACACGATAAGCCGAAGTGTATGGCTGCCCAAGGACACACAAATGCAAAGTTACCACCTGCGATGTAACTTGGGACGAATCAAAGACATACATCAAATGATAGAAGTCATTATTAGTGCCAAAGTTGAGTTCTGTGTCAGTCAGTCCGTTAAGCAAAGGCTCAAGACTTGTCGGCCCAAGGGGGATTGTCCGTGGCGGGCAGATGCCGCTGCCTAACCAAAGACAGTAACACATCTATAGAAAAAGAAGGGTATATCCCTTATTCCCTTCAGGCATGACCTGAAGGCTTTC